>NZ_JBHVFE010000213.1:0-14511 GCF_042801945.1 Kitasatospora sp. NPDC057542 | reverse complement strand
GCGCCTGCGGGCGCCGCCCCCGACGTCGTGTGCACGCTGACCGCCCCTTGGAGTGGTGGCGTCGGTAGGGAGCGTTGTCCGGCCGGGTAGCGTGGTGAGCCCCGCCCGGATCGCGCCCCCGACAGGATGCGTCCGGGCGGGCGTTGTGTGTCGGGGAAGGCCCGCTCGTGGCCTTCCTGGCGCCCGATGATGCGCGCTGAATCACCGAGGACACCGTCCCCGTCTCCGGCGGCATGCGCTGACGCCACGCGGTCTCCGCCGCTGACCCGAAACCGGCCGGAGCCGCTGCTCAAGGTCAGCGAGGACTGAGGAGGCAGAACTCGTTGCCCTCCGGGTCGGTCAGGATCCGCCAGGAGATGGCGGACTGGTCGATGCCGGGGTCGGAGGCGCCCAGGGCGCGCAGGCGGGCCTCCTCCGCTGCCGGGTCGTCACCGCGGTACGGGCTGATGTCCAGGTGGACGCGGTTCCACCCGCGCTTGGTGTCGGGGGTGCGGACGAACTCCAGGTAGGGGCCGACGCCGTGGGCGGAGCGCAGGCTCGCGTGGTCGTCGGCGACCTCGTGCACCGTCCAGTCCATCGCCTCGCCCCAGAACCGGGCCATCGCCCGCGGGTCGGTGCAGTCGACCACCACCGCGGCGATCGGCCCGGTGTCCTGGTAGATCGGACGGGGCTCCAGGACGCAGAACTCGTTGCCCTCCGGGTCGGCCATGACCGTCCAGGGGACGTCGCCCTGACCCACGTCGGCGAGCGTCGCGCCGAGATCCTTCAGACGCGTGACCAGCTCCGCCTGATGGGCCGTCGAGGTGGTGGCCAGATCGAGGTGCACCCGGTTCTTCACCGTCTTGGGTTCCGGGCGGGCGATGAGGTCGATGCAGACGGCCGAGGGGTCGGGGTAGGCGAAGCCGACGGGTTCAAGGTTGGTCACTCCGGGGGCTTCGCTGTCGACACCCCAACCGAGTGCCTCCGTCCAGAACCGGCCGAGCACGGAGTCGTCCTGGGCCTTCATATTGATCTGCACGAGTCTTGTTGCCATGTCGCATATCCTAGGGTCTGTTTCAGAAGTGGATTTTGCAGTGAGGGGATCGTGCATGTTGCGGCGCGGCTACCTCTGCTGTTGAACGACAGCGGTGCCGCCGTCCAAGTCGACACCTATGCGAGGCGGGGCGCCGGCGTGGTCGTCGTCCCGCATGACCAGTTGAGTCCGCCGCTGCTCGATTTGCACGCGCTTGTTGGCATTGAAGAAGGCGTGCAACTCCTCGGTCGCGGTGGCACCAAGGCCGTGCCCGCTGCTTCGCGTTCGAGTGGTCAGGCGGCGGCATAACCATCCCGGACGGCCGGATCGCACCACGAGATGCCGGATTGAGGCCAGTGTGAAGGGCACGATCACCAGCACTGCCATGAAGAGCAGACCTGCCATCATCACCATGCCGACCTAACGTGCGAAGGTGACGCATCCGTTCCTGGCCGTTGCTGCCGTGTACGGCGGCGCCAGTCAGAGCCATTCGCCGATTGCGGCGACCAGCACCGTCGCTTCGTAGCGAACAGCGAGCTTGTCATACCGCGTGGCCACCGCGCGGTTTCGCTTCAGCCGGTTGATTCCGCACTCGGGGGCTCCCCCCGATGTGTGGACACCAGTGCTATGCGGCGAGTGCCAGCGTAACTGATCGTTGTTCGAACTCGATCGGGCTGAGGTAGTTCAGCGCGGAGTGCCTCCTGTGGGTGTTGTAGCGGGTGATCCAGCGGAAGACCGCCAGGCGGGCGGCACGGGCTCCGGGCCAGCGCTTCGTGCCTTGGAGGGTCTCCCGTTTCAGCGTGGCGTTGAACGCCTCGGCGGCGGCGTTGTCCGCGCTCGTACCGACCGCGCCGCGACTCCTGGTGACGCCCAACTCCCGGCAGATGCCGGCGAATTCCTTGGACACGTACTGGGACCCGTTGTCGCTGTGGAAGATCGCGCCGTCCAGGCTTCCGCCCCGGGCGGCGACCGCCGCCTTGAGCGCGTCCGTGACCAGCTCGGTCCGCATGTGATCTGCGATCGACCAGCCCACCAGGCGCCTGGAGCACAGGTCCAACACCGTTGCCAAATATAGGAATTGGCCGTCACCGACCGGGAGATAGGTGATGTCCCCGATGTAGCGGGTGTTCGGCTGATCGGCGGTGAAGTCGCGTCCCAGCAGGTCCGCAACCGGCACCGCCGAGGGTTCGGGGACGGTGGTGCGGACCTTCTTGCGCAGGTGCACGCCGACGATGCCCCGCTGGCGCATCACCCGCTCGACGCGCTTGCGGTTGACCCGGCGCCCGGCATGTCGCAGCTCGGCGGTCACCCGCGGGCTGCCGTAGGTGCCGTCCGTCTGAGCGTGGATCGCGCGGATCCGATCGGCAAGCTCGTCATCGGCCTGCCTGCGGGCCTCACGGGCCGGCGCGGCGGCCAGCCACCGGTAGAACCCGGACCGGGAAACCTCCAGCACCCGGCACAGCCGCTTCACCCCGAAGGCGTCTCGGTGGTCCTCAACGAACTGGAAGCGACTCATCACCAGTTCGTCTCCCCGGCGAAATACTTCGCCGCCCGGCGCAGGATGTCCCGCTCCAGCTCAAGCTCCAGTATCCGGGCCCTGAGCTGCTTGTTCTCTTGCTCCAACACGGTGTCGGAGCCTACCGGGGCGCCCGAACCAACAGCCCGAACGCTCTCGGCGCCCTCCCGCTGCCGGGCCCGATGGGCGCTGATCCAGTTCCTCAGGGTCTCGTGGTTGACCCCGAGATCATCGGCGACGGAGCGAATCGTGCCTCCCGGCTCCGCCAGGTACAGCGCGACGGCGTCCGCCTTGAACTCCGGCGAGTACACCTTCATCACCACAGGGGGACTCCTCTTCCTCTGGATCTCCGAGATCCAGTGTCCGGGGTGTCCACACATCGGGGGGAAGGCCCGAGAACGCGGGAACCATCGCGCGGATCGCGGACCACCTGAACGGGGCGGCTTCGTTCTCCAGCTGAATGCCACCCGCTGGGCGGCCCGGCACCGGCGGTCAGCCGGCTGCTGTCTGCTCTGCTCGTCGGCGCGCGTCCCAGTCGAGGAACTGTGGGTTGGTTTGCAAGCTGTGCCAGATGGCTCCTTCCGCCGCTGTCAGCGCCGGTCGGGCTTGATGCCGGTCGGCTCCCACCAGGGCACGGGGCCGCTGTCCAGGTCAGCGATCGGCCACCACAGTTCGGCGCCCGGGCCGTCGGCCTCCAGGTCCTCCAGGCTGGCGACACCAGCCGGGACGGACTGCAGCATCCTCGCGACGTAGTGACTGCAAGCGGTGAGCTCCAGCCGGCTGCAACGGTTGGCGAAGCCGGTGTCGCCGGCACCGGTGAGGACGAACAGCAGCTTCGCGAAGCGCATGCAGCGGCGCCCCCACAACGGCTTGCGGCCCCCCGCACGTCCTCGACGATGCCCGCCCGCACCCGCGCGAAGGCCATCCGGCTCACGCAGCTCCTGACCCGGCACGGCCGGGGCGGCGAGGCGATTGACGTGATGCGCGTCCAGGCGGACGCCCGCAGCGGTGACGACTGGATGGGGCCGAACCCCTCCCGCTCGTCGTGTGGCCGGTGGTGCTCTTCACCGTGGGGTACGTGATCGGCTTCGTCGTGGTGCGGCTCGCGACCCGGTTCGCCCGGCGGCCCGGCCTCCTGCGCCGCTGACCACTCTCCCATCGGCCCGGGGCGGGCGGACCCGCCTGCCCCGGGCCCGGTCGCCGTCCCGGCGCCCGGCCCCTGACCGTCCTCGACGCTCGTCCTGTCCCGCACCTGGCCGCCGTTCGTTTTCGAGGGTCATCACCGGGTGCCCCAACAAGCAAGCCGCCAGTGGCTGCACGGGCCACCCCCATGCCGATCCCGGACGGGGGCCCGGCGGTCTTCTCGGACGTCGTCGTCGACCGGATCCCGGGCCGGGCACCGAGCGACCTCAAGGTCGGCGTGGACATCAAGCACACCTGGCACGGCGACCTGGCCGTCGACCTGGTCGGCCCGGACGGCACCGTGTACCCGCTGAAGAAGAGCAACATCGGCGACGCGGCCGCCAACGTCATCGAGACCTACACGGTGGACGCCTCCACTCAGCTCGCCAACGGCACCTGGCGGCTGCGGGTGCAGGACATGTACCGCACCGACTCGGGCCGCATCGACGGCTGGAAGCTCATCTTCTGACCGCGCCCGCACCGAGCACCGACCACTGAGGTCATCCGGCCGGCGAAGACACTCACTTCGCCGACCGGATCACCTCATGGACCTGCGGCACGGTCCGTCGCCGGGCTCCGGACCACCGAGCCCAGCAGTTTTGAAGACGAACCCTAGCCGAGCTGGTTACGGTTCCGGTCGTGGGTTCCTGTGGTCAAGGGGTGTTGGCCGTGGACCGTCGTGCGGCCGGGGTAGTGGGCCTCCAGGCAGGTGCGCGCGGCAGTGAGGTCGCCGACGACGCCCACCCTCGGACGATCCTGGACCCGCAGCCGAAGCCACGGGTCCAGGCCTGCGCACACTGGTCAGAGGATCACTGCGTGGCTGGGTGCAGGTGTCCGATCGGCCATCTCGGGCCGCTGTCCGGGTTGCCCTGCCACGCCCACTGGGAGTCGGGGGTGACGGTGACACCGTAGTCGTACAAGTTCGGACGCCCCAGCCTCTCCCATTGGGCCCAGGCGATCATCACCTCGTCGCCAATCCGGCGCGGCCCGCCCTGCCACAGAACGGGTCGGCCGTCCGCGTCCGGACGAACCTCCGCCCAGGAGTGGTCACCGTCGTGGATCAGGACGGCCAGGCCGTCCTGCCTGTGGTCGGCGTAGAGCACGGCGTCCGGGACAGCCACCCGCAGGGCGAACCTGAGGTCCCAGTCCTCCAGCCCTGCCGGGTCACGATCCAGTACCCGCCGCACGTCCGGTTCGGAGCCTGCACGTACCACGGAGTGTGCGGCGGGCCCACTGCTCGCCTGCGCCGGACCCTGGCGGTCGCCCATGAACTGGGCCAGGCCGTGCACCCAGCCGTGCGCGCAGGTGCCGTCGTCAGCGACGGTGAGCGCAAGGTACCCGAGCCGGCCCCAGGGACAGACGATCCGTCCGCCGGGCCGTACTGCTTCCACCCACGACCACGGCACGGCCTCCACCGCGTACGTCGCGTGGAGACGGTCGACCCGGCCGCCGCCGGGCACCCCTTCGCGGGTGCCGTCGCCGACCAGCACCTCGGCATTGATTCCGGCGTCCACGAGGCGTTCGCAGGCAAACGCGGCCAGGCCGTCATCCAGTTCGGTCGAGACCACCAGGCCCGGGCCGGCCCGCCAGGCCGACAGCGCCGCCGTCCAGCCCTGCCCGGTCCCGATGTCCCACACCCGGTGCCCCGGCTCCAGCCTCAGGCTGTCCAACATGTCCGCCACCACAGAGGGCGCGGACAGCGATGACGACGGCAAACCGCCAGCGCCGAGCTGGGTAACGGCCGCCGCATTGATGTCGCTGTACAGCTCGGCCTCCCACCCGCCCTGGTCACTCGCACGGTCGACCGGCACGTACGCCCACCCGTCCCACCGCCACAGCCGATCCGGCGCGAACCGGTCACGCGGCAGCGCGGCGAAGGCCTCGCGCAGCCACGGCGAATCCTCCGGCCACGCCCCGCGCTGCTCCATTGCTTCGGCCAGGCGTGCCCGGTGATCGGGCAGGTTGTCGTTGCTCACCCCGGCTCAGCCCTTCTTGTGCTTGCCAGTGCCCTCCGGCGGCTTCTCCACCTTCCCGTCGGCGTTGCCGGGCGGAGGCGTTCCCTGCCCGGGGTCCGCCGGCGGCTTCGAGTGCTCTCCCATGATGTTCTCCAGGATTCCAACGGGTACAACCGGCTGACCATCCTGACGCAGCACCACGCCGGACGGTATGGCGCGCGGGGGTGTTCCGGGGGCGCGCGTCGGCCTGTGGCTGCTGTTCCGAACGTAGGTTCCAGGGGGCGTGCGTCGTTGACATCCGCTGGCACCGAATGCCTACCGGTCCGGGCCCGGACTGGCGCAGCGCCAGGCCGGCCGGAACAGCACGGAGGGGCGCGCTTCCGGGGGCGCTCCAGCGTGGATATGCCCCCCGGCTTGTCTCCCGCTAGGCCTTCATTGCAACCAACGTGCGGGCGCTCTCGTCCAGTTCGCGGACACGAGCGTTGCCGGTGTGGGGCCGGATCCCGGCCATCATCTGGTGGAAGTGGTCGTCGGCCCGAGCCGACGACAAGGTCTCGTAGTCGTCCAGGAAGTCATGCCACGTTGCGGTCGCCCGTTCGACGTGCCCGACCTCCAACTGCCGCTGCGCCAGGACACCGTTGGCGTGCGCTCGCCCCTGCTTCTCCGTCGGGGGGCGCAGCCGCTGGGACTGCTGCATGATCGTGATCGCCCCGGCACGTCCCGGAAGACGTACAGGACGCTGGAGACGTGGAAGTGGTAGGCGGCGACGTCGTAGCCGCCGACGTGGTCGTTCCGTCCCTCCGCCATCGACAGAGACTTCTCTGTCTGTTGAAGGCGTGCGAAAGCCAATGTCCGGTCCTTCACGAGAGCGGCACCGTGTGCCTGCTGTCCGGAGAGAAAGGCCGCCAGGCGGGGGCCCACCTTCGGAGCGGCCTCCGCAGCGGCGTCCGCGAGGTTCAGAGCCTTGCGGCCGACTTCAAGTTGGCGGCCTGCAGCGCCATGCCGGGCGGCAGCCGCGACGGCGGTGTGGGCGGCCACCGTCGCACCGGTCCGCGCACTCGCCGCAGCCGATGGCCGCCAGCTGACCGCCCTGGAGACTGCCGTGTGGAGCGCGGAGACGCTGGCCGGGCTCCTGCTCAAGAGCGTCGGCCCGCTGACCGCGCTCGGCCGCTGGGCGGTCACCGGTACTCGGCACACGCGCTCGCCCCCCAGCTCAACCGGCCGGCCGTCATCCCCTGCTACTACCAGGCCAGCCCCGACCCCACCCGGCCGCCGGTCCCCGAGCCGTTCACGGCCGAGCACCAGTTGGACAACATCACCCAGTTCCTGGACGTCGAGGACCTGCGGCTCACCCGGGCCAGGCAGGCCCTCGCCAAGGGCCGGGACATGATCCTCGGCCGCACCGTGGACACCCTCCTCGCCCACGCCCACGCCGTCGGCCGGATGCACGGCTTCGACTGCGACGACCAGGCCCGGCGCCTGGCCGCCAGCCGGCCGGTGGCGATGGCCGACCTGACGATCGTGCTCGCCGCCGACCCGGACGTGCTCGCCTGCCGGGCCCGCCTGCGCAAGGGCATGCCGACGATCTTCTACGACCGGCATTCCAGCGAGCACTTCAACGCCTACCTCGCCCACCCGCTCGCCCCGACCGTCGCTCCGCTCGACGCCAACTGCGGCTCGCTGGACGACCTCACCGCCCGTGCCCTCGACCACGTCCATCGCTACCAGGCAGCCCAGTACCGCCCCAGCCCGGCTCCCGGGCAGTACCCGAAGGAGACGCCGTGAAGGCTGTGATCACCGGCTGCGGCGCCATCGCCAGCCGCTGGGCCCGCTCCCTGCTCTCGGACGGGCGCATCGGGATCACTGCCCTCGTCGACCCCGACCAGCAGGCGGCGCAGGCACGCGCCGCCCGCTACGGGCTGAGTCCGGCCGTCGCCATGACGCTTCCCGAGGTGCTCGCCCAGGCCGAGGCCGACGTCGTCGTCAACCTCACCCCGCCCGAACTCCACTACCCCGTCAGCCGCTCGGCGCTCGCCCAGGGCCTGCACGTCCTGACCGAGAAGCCGCTGGCCCTGAACCTGCCCGACGCCCTTGACCTCGTCCACCTCGCCCGCGAACGCGGCCTGCTGCTGGCCGTCATGCACAACCGGGGCGCCGACCCTGACTTCCTCACCTTCGCCGACACGGTCCGCTCCGGCGGCCGAGCGCCGAGCGCCGAGCGCCGAGCGCCGAGCGCCGAGCGCCGTCACCGCCGACACCCTGGTCTGGTCACCCTGCCCGGGCTTCCGCGCCGGCCAGCACCTGCCCGTCACCACGGACCTCGCCGTGCACGCCTTCGACCAGGTCCGCGCGCTGATCACCGCGCCGCCCACCGAGGTCACCTCCACCGAGACGGCGACCGGCTTCCTCGCGGCCCACAGCTCGATCGCCGCGATCACCGTCCACTTCGCCGACGGCTCCCTGTTCACCTACCGAGGCGGGTACATCGTCGACCCGGCCCTGCGGACCGACGCAGGGGGCGACTGGCGGGTGGAGAGCCGGGGCTTCGCCGCCCGGTGGGCCCCGGACCCCCACCGCTCGCGGCGAGCCAGGCTGCGGGGGCTCTGGCAGGATCGGGCGGGCGGTGCGCGCTGCATCCCATTGCTCGTGGCGCGCACCGCCTTCGGTGTCGGTCGCTTCGGTCGCTGCCGTCCCGGGGGCCTCGTCAGCGGTTGGGGTACTCCTTCGCGTGGTGCAGGCGGATGTTGTCGGCGACGGGTGAAACGAGGATCACGGACGGCGGATCAAAAGCGGGTCACTGCGTGATCTCTTGATCATCCTGACTTCACTGGTACGGGAGTCGGGAGGGAAGAGGTGATCGGGGTGGAGGACTGGGCTGAGATCCGGCGGCTGCATCGGGCCGAGGGCCTGTCGGAACGCCCGAGGCAGCACGGAGCGTCTGAAGAAGGCTTACCGGCCCACGGAGGGGCGCACCGACCGCCCGGAGCCGCCCTCCCACGGCGGCCCCAGCATCGACCGGTAGCCCGGGCCCCGGGACCCGCAGCGTTTCGATCATTGGCCGGGGCCCGTGGTGCCAGGGCCGCTCGCCGCGCAATGCCGTTGTCTTAGGGCTGGGCCAAGCGGCGCGAATCAGGTCGGGATGCCGGGGTGGCAGAGCGTAGCGTGGTTCGGATGGGGCCGCTGGTCGTCGCGCCCTTCCGCCGCGTGGGAAGGTGCAGCGGCGCTTGGGGACAGGAGGTGCCTATGGCCTCCGGATCACCGGATGGATCGGTGGATTTGAAGATGGACGTCCATCGGGTGAGAGGCATGATCGTGTGCCGACTCGCCGGCGCCTTGGACGCGGGCACGCTACCGAAGGCCGAGTCCGTCTTGGAGGTGACTACGAACCACCTGCCACGCTTGCTGTGCGTGGACCTGAGCGTGACCTCCGTGCTCAGGCGCGCCCGTTTCTCCGAGGCCTCTGCAAGGGCCGTCCCCCGATCGGGTGCTGATCCGCCGTCGGCCGGTCAAAGTGCCCGTGCCCTAGAGTCTTTCCATGAGCAACCCGAGCAGCTGCCGATACGAACGACCCCACAGAACCAGACGGAGCCTCGCGCTGGTGACGCCGACCGGGAGGCGGTGGCCGAGCGACTGCGCGAAGCGGCGGGCGAGGGGCGCATCAACCTGGGTGAGCTGACGGAGCGGCTCGACCTCACCTATGCGGCCCGGACCTACCGGGAGCTCGATGCCCTGGTGTCGGATCTGGGAGCACGGCCATCCGCCGGGAACGAGTCCGGCGACGTGCTGGTCCTCAAGCCCAAGTTGGGCAACATCAGGCAGAGTGGCCGGTGGACGGTTCCCCGGCGGATCGTCGCCGAGTGCCGGATGATGCACATCGAGATCGACTTCACCGAGGCGGTGTGCCCGCACCGCGAGGTCACTGTCGAGGCGGCGTGCGGCGCGGGTCATATCCGGCTGATCACCCCGGCCGGCTGGGGCGTCAGGGTGGACGGGGCGAGCACCAACACCGGCCACATCGTCAACAAGGCTGCCGAGGTGGCGGAACCCGGAGCCCCGACCCTGACCGTCATCGGCCATCCGCGGTCGGGGTTGATCAAAATCAAGCAGCGCAGCCGCTGAGATGGCGATCCGCCTGAGCACTTCGTCCTTGTGTCCGCGTACTCATCTAATACTCCAGTGTGACTTTGTGTTTCCGTCGAACCGCGGCCAGAGCCACATGGTGGCGGTGAAGACGGCGATGGCGAGGACCGAGGTGATGATCTGGAGGGGGAGTCCGGTGAGACTGAGCGCCCGCCCGATGGTAGTTGACCACCTGGGCGGCTCCTGGAGGGGCCCTGGGAGTGATCATCGCTATCACCTGGTAATCACTTGACCACGCCGTTGCGCGATCGGCACGATATTTCCCCGTGTGTGCACGGCCCGTGCGCAAGACGTGTTCATCTTTCTCGGGGTGGGGTTGTGGAGTTCAGGGGTAAGGCCGCTCTGGCGTTCGGCGGGGTTCTGCTGCTGGCGGCCTGTTCGAGTGGAGGCAGCGGCGACGGGGGCGAGGCTGCGCCGACGGCGTCCTCCGCGTCCTCGGGTCCGGCCGATTTCGGCGCGGCGTTGAAGGACGCGCTGGATCCGATCAGCACCGAGCTGGGCAAGGCGGGCGCGGCTAAGGACGTGTACGGCGCCTCCACGGCGATCGAGTTGGTCGGCTCCCGGGCTGCCCGCGCCAACCGGAACCTGAAGGCGGCCGCCGCGCCGCCCTCGGCCGAGGCGGCGCGCACCGAGCTGGTGACGGCCCTGGACGTGCTCGACACCGAGGCGACGGCGATCAGCGCCGACTACCGTGACAGGAAGATCTGCACCAAGGGCGCCGCCCAGGCGCGGCTGGGCGGCGGCAAGGGCCTGGCGGGCGTCACGGCGACCCTGGCCAAGCTGAAGGCGGCGGGCTTCCCGGCTGCCTTCACCGTCCCGAAGCTGCCCGAGCTTCCGTCGACGCCGCGCGCGCTGGACAACGGCACCCTGGTCCGAGACGGCGGGAATGACGGCGACGGCACCGTGAAGGTCAAGAACCAGTACGACACGGACGTGGTCTTCATGGTCGTGGTGGGCGACGAGACGCTGTCCTCGGTGTACGTGGCCAAGGGGCAGGAGGCCAGTATCGAGGGAATCAAGGACGGTTCGTACGCCTTCTACTACCTCAGCGGACAGGACTGGGACTCCGGCGAGAAGATGTTCTCCCAGGACTGCAAGTCCGTCAGGTTCGAGGGGAAGCACGAGTTCAAGCCGACCGGGACGACCTGGACCATCACCCTCAACCCGAAGGCGGGCGGCCAGGGTGGCGACCCTGCCACGACCAAGTGGCAGAACGTGTCCACCGCGCCGCAGGCATAGCGCGTACCGGCCGATTCACGCCACAGCAGCGCATCCGTAGGAGTTTAGGGCGCCACTTTCGGCTGGAGGCTGCGGCCGCCCGGTGGGCCGAGACGGACAGCGGCTGGCCCGCCCGCCCGGGCCACGACCAGATCACTGAGCCCCGGTGGGCGGGCGGCCTGCCGGTCTACGTATCCGGCCACCCCTACGCCATACTGCGCCCGACCATCGCCAGCACGAACTGGGCTGAGCTGGCCGGACTGGTGGTGCTCACCGCCAGCGACGCCGAGCGGCGGGCGGTCGTCAACCAAGCTCCGGCCCTCACCCGGGTTGTCGACCTGTTGGCGAAGCCCGGCGGCGGGATGTCGACCGGACCCGGCGGTGGTCTCTCCAGCGGTCCGGGAGGCGGTCTCTCCAGCGGCCCTGGAGGAGGACAGTCCAGCGTCCCCGGCGGTGGTCTCTACTCCGGCCCCTGCGCCAACTCCTACCGCAGCAACCAACCCCCGCGGCACATCCTCCTGGACTACCTCCGCCGCCACGGCGGCTACGACTGGGCGGTCTCGATCCTCGAACGCCACCAGTAACCGAACCGAAGCCGGAAGGCCGCCACCGCAGGGTGACGGCCTTCCAGTGCTTTCTCAGGGCTCCGGCGGCGTACCGCCGGGGCCGAGAGGTTGCGTCCAGGGAAGTGGTGTACGGGTTCCACCCGATCCGGGGGTTTCATCCCGGTAGTGGGTGTCGCCTGAGAACGTAAGACGGCCACCGGCTGATTCTTCGAGAACGACCAAGCTCTTGAAGGAGATCCGCACGATGACCGCACCGGACAGTCTGCCCTTCGCTGCCCTGCTGGAGGAGAACCTGGCCTCGGCGAGTCCGGACTTGTTGCGCGCGATGGTGAAGGCCTTCGCCGAGGCGATGATGTCCGCCGACGTCGACCAGGCCTGTGGCGGCAAGTACGGCCGACCCGGCGAAGACCGCGTCAACTCCCGCAACGGATACCGGCACCGGGACTGGGACACTCCCCCAGCCTTCGGCCGGGGGTACCCCCAGCGTCGGCACGATCGACCTGGCGATCCCGCGCGTCCGTTCCGGCTCGTACTTCCCCGGCTGGCTGCTGGAACGCCGGCGCCGCTCCGAGCAGGCTCTGATCAGTGTCGTGGCGACCTGCTACCTGCTACCTGCTCGGCGTGTCGACCCGGCGGGTCGAGAAGCTCGCCGAGAGCCTCGGTGTCACCCAGCTGTCCAAGTCCCAGGTGTCGCAGATGGCGGGGCACTTGGACGATCGGGTGGCCGAGTTCCGCAACCGGCCCCTCGACCAGGGTCCCTACACGTTCGTCTGGGTCGACGCGCTCACCGGAAGGTCCGCGAGGGCGGCCGGGTGGTGAACGTCCACGCCCTGGTCGCGGTCGGCGTCAACGCCGACGGGCACCGCGAGATCCTCGGCATCGACATCGCCGCCAGCGAGGACGGGGCCGGCTGGACCGCATTCCTGCGCTCCCTGGTCGCCCGCGGACTGAGCGGGGTCAAGCTCGTCGTCTCCGACGCCCACGCCGGCCTCGTGGACGCGATCGGCGGCGTGCTGCCCGGGGCGTCCTGGCAGCGCTGCCGCACCCACTACGCGAGGAACCTACTCTCGCAGGCCCCGAAGTCCGCGCAGCCCTGGGTCGCCACCCTCCTGCGGACGGTCTTCGAGCAGCCCGACGCCGCCTCGGTCCGCACCCAGATGGCCAAGGCCATCGCCGCCCTGGACGAGAAGTTCCCCAAGGCCGCCGAACACCTGGAGGCGGCCCGCGACGATCTCCTCGCCTTCACCGCCTACCCGAGGGAGGTCTGGAAGCAGATCTGGTCCAACAACCCGCAGGAACGGCTGAACAAGGAGATCCGCCGCCGCACCGACGTCGTCGGCATCTTCCCCGACCGAACGGCCGTCATCCGGCTCGTCGGCGCGGTCCTCGCGGAACAGAGCGACGAGTGGGCCGAACAGCGCCGCTACATGGGACCCGAGATCCTCGGCCGCTGCCGCGTTCACCTCATCGAGGGAGAAAACGGCACAGACCTGACCCCAACTTCCCTCACCGCATAGCCTGTTAGCGAATCACCGAGTGGCCGTCGATACACCACTCCAGCGGACGTGACCGGCCGAGACACCGGCCCCGGCCGGGGCGGGCCTACCAGGCCACGCCCAGCGCCTCCAGCCGCCCGAGCTGCTCGGCCGACAGCTTGTCCCGGCGCGCCTTCTGGTTGTTGAGCCAGGTCCCCAGTGACGTCCCGCCTTTCTTGTGGGTGCGCGGGACCCGGGCGTGGCCCTCGCGCTCGACGAAGGCCGCCAGCGCCGCCAGGCCCTGCTGAGATTGGTCGGCGCGCGACACCTTCGGCTTCGCCGCGGACGCCGCCCGCGCGGCGGCGAGCTCCTAGGGCGCGTATCGGCTTGTGATCAATCTGCGGGATTCGCCCTCGTGGCGGGTCCTGATCCGGTAGACCGTTCTACGTGACGCGAGCGCAACTTACTGATTTGGAGCGGGAGTTCATCGAGCCGTACCTGCCGGTCGGCGAGTACGGCCCGTACCCGGAGCGACTGCGGCAGCAGTTCGAGGGCGTGATCTGGCGATTCAAGACCGGCGCGCCGTGGCGGGAGATGCCACAGGAGTTCGGCGCCTGGTCGACCGTCTCCAATCGCTTCCGGCAGTGGAGGGACGCCGGCGTCTTCGAAGCCCTGATGGAGGGCGCGATCGCGGAAGCCGCGAAGCGGGGCGAGGTGGACTTGTCGCTGGTCAGCGTGGACTCCACCACCGTCCGGGCCCACCACGACGCCGCCGGCATGCACCTGAGGCCCGACGCCATGGCCGCCCTGGAGGAGGCCGCCGACGAGGCGGGGAAAACCCGGCGAAAGGGGGCGATCCGGAAGGACAAGACGGACAGGACGCCGGAAACGACCCCAAGCGGGAAGAACGGCGACGCATCCGGCCCGACGCGGTCGCCGGCGACAAGGCCTACTCCTCCCGCGGCAACCGCGCCCACCTGCGCGGTCGCCGCATCAAAGCGGTCATCCCGGAGAAGAAGGACCAGGCCGCCAACCGGAAGAAGAAGGGCAGCAACGGCGGCAGGCCCGTCAGCCATGACGCCGAGCTCTACAAGGACCGGAACACCGTCGAGCGCCTGATCAACAAGCTGAAGGCCTGGCGAGGCATCGCCACGCGGTACGACAAGACACCCGGCAGCTACCTCGCCGGCCTCCACCTCCGCGGCGCGATGATCTGGATCAAAGACCTCACCCGGCTCACCCATTGATCACAATCGAATACGCGCCCTAGTCCTCCTCGATGCCGAGCGCCGCGAGCAGATGCCTGACCAGAAGGCCAACGGCTTCACCCGTATCGACAAGGGCGCGGCAGGTGAGCCGAAACGGCTTGGTTGCCTGCTCGTTGACACGGTGTGATCGAGGTCGGGGACATGCGGCGGCTGTCGCCTACGGCGCAGGAGGGTCTGCG
>NZ_JBHVFE010000212.1:0-14618 GCF_042801945.1 Kitasatospora sp. NPDC057542 | reverse complement strand
CCCGCAAGGGTGGTCGGCCCGGCCGTACGCCCCCTCAGAGGGGGCGCGAGATCACTTGACGGTGACCTTGGCGCCGGCGCCCTCGAGGGCAGCCTTGGCCTTCTCGGCAACGTCCTTGGCAACCTTCTCCAGGACCTTGGCACCAGCGGTGTCAACGAGGTCCTTGGCCTCCTTCAGGCCGAGGGAGGTCAGGGTGCGCACCTCCTTGATGACCTGGATCTTCTTGTCGCCAGCGGCCTCGAGGATGACGTCGAACTCGTCCTGCTCCTCAACGGCCTCGGCGGCCGGGCCGGCAACGCCGGCGGCGGCAACGGCGACCGGAGCAGCAGCGGTGACGTCGAACTTCTCCTCGAAGGCCTTCACGAAGGCGGCCAGCTCGATGAGGGTGAGCTCCTCGAACTGCGCGAGCAGCTCGTCCTGGGTCAGCTTCGCCATGATTGGCGTCCTTCCACTAAATCGGCAGGTGGTGCCGGATGTACGGGTTGGGCGGGCACGGGCCCGCAGCGAGGCGTGAGCCTGCCGAATTACTCGGCGGCAGCGTCCTCGGCGGCGGGAGCCGGCGTACCGGCACCGCCCTGCTCGACCTTGTCGCGCAGCGCGTCCACGGTGCGGACGAGCTTCGACGGCAGGGCCTGGAAGAGCGCGGCAGCCTGGGACTGCTTGGCCTTCAGGGCACCCGCCAGCTTGGCGAGCAGCACCTCGCGGGACTCGAGGTCCGCGAGCTTCTTGATCTCATCGGCGGACAGCGCCTTGCCGTCAAGGACACCGCCCTTGATGATGAGAGCGGGGTTCTCCTTGGCGAAGTCACGCAGAGCCTTCGCCGACTCCACCGGGTCACCGGTGACGAAGGCGACAGCCGTCGGACCGTTGAACAGGTCGTCGAGCTCCGTGATCCCGACCTCATTGGCCGCGATCTTGGTCAGCGTGTTCTTCACCACGGCGTACTCGGCGTTGTCGCCGAGCGAGCGACGCAGGGTCTTGACCTGCTTCACCGAGAGACCGCGGTACTCGGTCAGCAGCGCCGCGGAGGAGCCACGGAACTTGTCCGTGATCTCGGCGACGGCAGCAGCCTTGTCGGGCCTGGCCATAGGCTTACGCCTCCTTCCGTGATGTCGAAGTCGGGCCGACCGCGAAAGTCGACCTAGGTCGCCGTGGACCGACCGGACGGAAGGAAAGCTCCTGCGGAAACGCAATGAGCCCCGGTGCGCAGGGGCACGGGGCTCGGAACGACCTCGACGGGCGGCCGCGCGAACGCGGACCCGGAAGTCGAAGCTCCAGACACACCTGCGCGGGCTGCCTGCGACGAAGCGCAGATCCTTCGGCCACCGGCTCCCTGACGGGCGCGCGGCGACAACCAGCGGTCTTTGGCTTCGGCCAGATTAGCCGGAGCCGCTGGTCAGGTGCAAATCGCCCTCGGACAGAGCAACCCGGGGCCCCTCGGCGCGGCCCGGCACGGCTCAGCGGGCCAGTGGGGAGACCGTCCGGACGCCGGTGTCCACGGTGTCCGTCTCGGCCGGCGCCTGCGCCGAGAGCAGCGCCCCGGCGAGGTCGGTGTAGAGCACCGAGTCGTCCGCCTGGCCGCTGTCCCCGCTGCCGGTGCGCTGGAGCCGGACCAGCTGGTCCTTGTCGTTGAGCCAGAGGTCCAGGGTGAGCGAGAGCGAGCCGCCGGGCGCGAGCGCGGCCCGCAGGCCGTCCCGGCGGGACTGGGTCAGCTGGGTCTGGGCGGCCGCGTACTTCTCGGCGGTGGTGGTGACCCGGTAGTGCTCGACGGTCGAGTCCTCGAACTTCTCCTCGCCGACGAATTCGGGCACCGTCCCCTCGGCGGTGGCCGCGGTCAGCGCCTCGACCGGGTTCAGCAGGTCGATCAGCCCGGCGTACGGGACCTCCTTGTGGCCGTCCGCGTCCGGCGGGACGGTGAAGCGTTCCCAGTGCTTCCCGCCCTGCCGGGCCGCGGTGGCGGTGTCCCCGCCCTGGTAGGCGACGGTGTCCACGACGATCAGCTGCTCGGCCTCGGCCGGGGTGGAGCGCTTGATCTGGAGCGCGGTCTTGGGCTGCCAGAACAGCGGGCCGGACCCGGCGTCCGCGCCGAGCCGGTAGCTGACCTTGGCCCGGCGGGCGGTCTGCATGGCCAGCTGGGCGGAGAGCAGCACCCCGTGCGGCGAGCGGTCGGTCGGCTTGGCGTGGGCGCTCGGGGAGGCGGCGGACGGCGAGGCGCTGGTCGGGGTCGGGCTGCCGGACGGCGTGGCGGGTGCCTCCCCGCCTCCGCCGCAGCCGCTCAGTCCGCTCGTCAGCAGGACGACGACGGCCACTGCCGCCAACCGCTGCCGTCCCGCCATCGTCCGTTCCCCTCTCGCCCGGCCCCGTCCGACGGCGGCCTCGTTCCGGCCACCCTGCCACCCGTCCCCGGTCCGCCCGGCGGCGGCCCCCTCGGGCGGGCGTATCCACCGGGTCGGCCGAGCCGGGACCGGCGGCGGGACGCCGCCCGGGGGGCGCGCGGATCAGCTGGTGGCGCCGGCCTTCTGGATGTCGGCGAGGTCGATGAAGTCCGTCGGGGCGGTGGCGGTCACCGGGGTGCCGTAGTCCGAGTAGTTGACGGTGACGTCCATCGTCCCGGCCTTGGTCTCGGCCTGCTCGCGCCGCTTGACCACGAGCTGGTCGGCGTCGACCCAGACGTCGATCTGGTCGCTGGTGACGCCGGCCGCGTCCAGGTTCTGCTTGAGCCGCTCGACCTGCGCCTGGGTCATGCCCTGGCTGGTGGCCTTGGCCACGTCGGCGGCGCTGAGCACGCCGGTGTAGTGGGTGGTGGCCTTGCCGTTCACCGTCTCCTGGCCGACCTCGGTGACCTTTCCGCTGGCGATCAGGGTCCGGACGCCCTGCACCGGGTCGGCGCTCTGGAGCTGGTCGGTCGAGCCGCCGGACGCCTTGGCCAGGTCGGCCTTGCTGTAGCGCACCCACTGCGGGCCGCCGTCCTGCACGATCTTCCCGCCCATGCGCATGAACATCGCGTCCTTGGTGTACAGGTACCGCACGTTCGGCCCGCCGGTCACCGGCTCCATGACCTTGGCCATCGGGGAGCCCGACAGGTCCATCGTGAGGTCGGCCTCCAGGCCGTCGGCCCAGGACACCGCCCCCTTGCCCTTCATGGTCGTCTGGCCGACCTTGATCAGCTCGTCGACCTTCGCCGACTTGGCCGCGCTGGTCTTCTGGGTGACCTGCTCCAGGAAGACCGCCGGGCTGACCTTCTCCGGCTTCGCGCCGGTGGCCGGGGCGGCGGCCGACGGGGTGGCCGAGGTGGCGGCGGCCGTGGTCGGCGCGGCCGGGGCGGCGCTCTTGTCGTCGTTGTTGTTGCACGCGGTCGCGGTCAGCGCCAGGGCGGCGAGGACGACGGCGACGGCGGTGTTGCGGGTTCCAGCCATGATTCCCCCCTTGAGGAACCCGGGCGCGAGGTGCTCCCGGGGTGGTAGCCGGTTGTGGCCGGTGGGCTCGGCGTACGGTCCGGCGGGATCAGCCGAGCAGCTTGAGCAGGTCGGCCTCGTTGCCGAGGTCGCCGGCGGCCGGCGCCGCGATCGCGGCGGCCTTGCCGAGGTTCGCGTACTTGACGGTGACGGCGTCCTTGCTGCCGTTCTTCTCGCCGTACTCCTGGTACTGGACGAGCTCCTGCTTGCCGTTCAGCCAGAAGTCGATGGTGAGGGTCTTGCCGTCCTCCTCCAGCGCCTTCTGGACGGCCTGGCGCCGGTCCGCCGGGAGCGACGACATCCCGGCCACCACCGCGGAGGTGTCCTGTTCCGCCCGCAGGTGGGTGGTCTGGACACCGTCCACGGTCTCCTGGCCCACCTTGGAGAGCTTTCCGCTCTGAGCCGCGACGGTGAGCAGGACGACCGGGTTCATCATCTGGCCCGCCGCCCGGAAGCTGTCGCCCGTCTCGTCCGAGGACAGCTTGACCCAGCGCTTGCCGCCCAGGGCCGTGGCCGCCTCGTCGCCGCCGAGGTAGGCGTCCGTGCCGATCACCCGGATCCGGAGCTTCTTGCCCCCCATGTCGCCGGCCAGGTCCACGGCCGTCTTGGCCGGGTCCTTCCAGTCCGCGTCGCCGGTGCCGCCGGGGTTGTCGGGGTTGGACGGGACCATGGTGACCTTGCCGTTCCCGGCCTTCTGCATCACCACCGCGGAGGCGGCCAGCGCGGCCTTCGGGTCCCCGGCCAGTGCCGCCGCGAGCGGGTCGCCGACCTTGGCGTCACCGGACTTGGCGTCACCGCCCTTGGTGTCACCGGGCTTGGTGTCGCTGCCGCCGCTGCTTCCGCAGGCGGTGACCGCACCGAGCAGGACGGCCGCCGTGGCGACGGTCGAGGCGAGGCGCAGAGCGCGCATGAAACCACCCCCGTGAGATTTACATCCCCCCATGGAAGAACCGATCATCAGCTCTTCTCATGTTCTTCTCAGGCGGACTCTAACGGATCGTCGGCATCCCCACGCACCGGATATCCCCTCCCCGTCACCCGCCCGCGGCGGGCGTCGCGTCCGCCGCCCCGGGAGCCGAGACATCGGTCGTGGTCACCGTGGTTCCCGCACTCCCCCGGACCGTCTCACGCAGCCGCAGCAGCTGCATGCCGGGCCCGACCCAGACGTCGTAGCCGATCGCCGTCACCCCGTGCTGCCGGTACCAGTCCAGTGTGGCGGCACGCCGCTGCGGGCTCAACTCCTCGTCCTTGCCGAACAGTTCGACCACCGGCGCGGAGCCCTGGTAGTGCGCCGCGGTCACCCCGGCCAGCTGCTCGCCGCCGAGCGAGCCGAGTTTGACGCTCTGCGCGACCGCGTACGCCCGGCCGCCCGGGCCGGTGATCAGCGCGGTCGTCCAGCCGCCCGCGAAGCCCTCCGGGTCGGGGCCCGCCCCGGGGTCGACCGACTCGGCGGTGCTCCGCTCCGCGTGCTTGGCCGCGCCACCCTGGTAGACGAGGTCGAGCGCGCCGTCCTTCACGGTCAGCCGCCCGCTGCCCAGCTCGTCGGTGACGGTCAGTGCGGCCTCGTCCGAGGCGCCCCAGACCAGTGAGCCGCTCGCGGTGCGCCGGCCGCCCGGGCCCTCCTGCACCACGTCGATCCGGGCACTGCCGGTGTCGTCCAGCATCTGCGCGGCCGCGAGCACCACCTGCTTGGGCGGCACCGGCGCGGGCCCACCGGGGGTGCCGGTGGTCGGGGCGGCCAGCAGGCTGCACCCGGTGGTGGTGGCGAGCAGCAGCAGGGCCGCTACGAGAACGGTGGGGCGAGGGGCGGGCGGCACGGCACACTCCGGCGGTCACAGCTTCTCCACATGGTCTGACCGGCAGAGCGTACGACGGTTCGGCCCGCTGTTCCCATCCGCCGGTGTCCCGATCCGGCAACCGTTACGGCCCACCGGCGTTCCTGCCCGGTCCCGGTTGCGGCCGGTCCCGGTTCCGGGAACGACGGCGGGCCCGCACCCCCGGGTGAAGGGGGTGCGGGCCCGCCGTACGGACTGCTCTAGAGCACTGGGGCTCAGACCGCGGCCGGGTCCTCCTCGACGAGGAGGTTGCGGGTGCGGTTCGGGTCGACCAGGATGCCGGGGCCCATGGTGGTGGAGAAGGCGGTCTTCTTGATGTACCGGCCCTTGGCGGCGGACGGCTTGGCGCGGAGCACCTCGTCCAGCGCGGCGGCGTAGTTCTCGACCAGCTGCTCGTCGGTGAAGGAGGCCTTACCGATGATGAAGTGCAGGTTCGAGTGCTTGTCGACGCGGAACTCGATCTTGCCGCCCTTGATGTCGTTGACAGCCTTGGCGACGTCCGGGGTCACGGTGCCGGTCTTCGGGTTCGGCATCAGACCACGGGGACCGAGCACGCGGCCGAGGCGGCCGACCTTGCCCATGAGGTCCGGGGTGGCGACGACGGCGTCGAAGTCCAGCTTGCCCTTCGCGACCTCGTCGATCAGCTCGTCGGCACCGACGATGTCGGCGCCCGCAGCACGCGCGGCCTCGGCACGCTCGCCGGTCGCGAAGACCAGGACCCGAGCGGTCTTACCGGTGCCGTGCGGGAGGATCACGGTGCTGCGGACCATCTGGTCGGCCTTGCGCGGGTCGACGCCCAGACGCATGGCGACCTCAACGGTGCCGTCGAACTTGGTGGTGCTGGTCGCCTTGGCGAGGCGGACGGCCTCGAGGGGGGCGTAAAGGCGCTCGCGGTCGACCTGGGCGTCCGCGGCCTTCAGGGCCTTGCTGCGCTTCATGGCTGCTCCTGAATGGTGAATGGAGTTGTGGTGTCACGGGCCTGCGCGGGCCCTACCACAGGGGACGGCTGAGCCGATCTGTCCCTGACGGGGGAGATCAGCCCTCGACGGTGATGCCCATCGACCGGGCGGTGCCGGCGATGATCTTCTCCGCGGCGTCCAGGTCGTTGGCGTTCAGGTCGGGCATCTTGGTCGTGGCGATCTCGCGGACCTGGGCGCTGGTGAGCTTGGCGACCTTGGTCTTGTGCGGCTCGCTGGAGCCCTTCTCGATACCGGCGGCCTTCAGGATGAGGCGCGCGGCCGGCGGCGTCTTCGTGATGAAGGTGAAGGAACGGTCCTCGTAGACCGTGATCTCCACCGGCACGATCATGCCGCGCTGCGACTCGGTCGCAGCGTTGTAGGCCTTGCAGAACTCCATGATGTTGACGCCGTGCTGACCCAGCGCGGGGCCGACCGGCGGGGCCGGGTTGGCCGCACCGGCGTTGATCTGGAGCTTGATAAGCCCCGTGACCTTCTTCTTCTTGGGAGGCATGTCTCTCCGGGTCCTTCCGAGAGGTGATTGCTGGTGCGTGCGGAACCGGGGCGACACCCGGCCGCCAGCACACACATCGGACCAGGCTAACGCGTCCGCGCCGCTGGACCAAAACGGATTCGGGGCAGGGCCCGCGGCCCCGCCCCGAATCCGAAGAGCGTTACGACTAGTTCTTCTGGATCTGGTCGAAGGAGAGCTCGACCGGGGTCTCGCGGCCGAAGATCTCGACGAGACCCTTGACCTTCTTCGAGTCCGGGTTGATCTCGTTGATGGTCGCCTGGAGGGTCGCGAACGGACCGTCGGTGACGGTGACCGAGTCGCCGACCTCGAAGTCCAGCACCTGGACCTCGACCGGGCGGACCGGCGAGGCCTTGCCGGCCTCCTTGGCGGCCTGGCGCTCGACGTCGGGGGCGAGCATCTTGACGACCTCGTCCAGGGTCAGCGGGTACGGGTCGTAGGCGTTGCCGACGAAGCCGGTGACACCCGGGGTGTTGCGCACGACGCCCCAGGACTCGGGGGTGAGGTCCATGCGCACCAGGACGTAGCCGGGGAGCTTGTTCTGGCGGATGGTCTTGCGGTCGCCGTTCTTGATCTGGACGACCTCCTCCTGCGGCACCTCGGCCTGGAAGATGTACTCCTCGACGTTCAGCGAGACGGCGCGCTGCTCCAGGTTCTGCTTCACCCGGTTCTCGTAGCCGGCGTAGGTGTGGATCACGTACCACTCGCCCGGCATGAAGCGCAGGTCCTCGCGGAACTTGGCGACCGGGTCGACCTCCTCGGCCGGCTCCTCCTCGACGGACTCCTCGGCGACGGCGGACTCGGCGTCGCCCTCCACGTGCAGCGCGGCATCCTCGGCGGGCTCGCCGGCCTCGGCCTCGTCGTACGCCTCGACCTCGTCCTCGTCGCTGTCCGCGGCGTCCACGATCTGCTCGGCGGACTCGGTGTCGTCAGCCAGCTCGGCCGCGTCCAGCTCGGCGGCGACATCCGCCTCGCGGACGGTCTCGTCGGCGTCGTACAGGGGGGACTCAGACACGGTGGCGGCTTCTTTCCTGGAGATGGTGAAGGTGGCGCGCTCCTCGACCGGCCCGGCGTACGGCCGCTCGCGCGGGCGCCAGGTGAGGCCTCGGAGACTTCAACAGTACCGAGTCCACGGTAACCGCGCGTACGTCCGGCACCGACAGCTCGACCCGGGCCGAGGATTCGGCCCGGGTCGGGAGGTTGTTCGAGAGGTGGGGCGGCCGGTCAGCCGAAGACCCAGAGGCTCAGCTTGGAGAAGCCGTAGTCCAGGCCGGCCACGAAGGCCATCACGACCACCACGAAGGTGACCACGACGGCGGTGTAGCTGGTGAGCTCGCCGCGGGTCGGCCAGACGACCTTGCGCAGTTCCGCGATGATCTGGCGGTAGAACAGGCCGATGCGGGCGAACAGGCCCTTCTTGGCCCGCTTGCCGGACTTCTTCTCGCGGTTGCCGCGCTTGCCCGACCCCTCGGTCGACGTGGTCTCGGCAGCGCCGTCGGCACCCTCGGGGTTGCCGCTCTCAGGCGTTGCGGTGGAGCCCGTGGTCTCCGTCACTCGTCCTCACCTGAATCCGGGTCCTGCCGAGCTTCGCCACGCACCCGGTGGGGCACGGCCAGTCGGCTAGCGGTGCTGATCGGTGCCATCTCCGCATCAAGCCCGCTCACTCCTGTGGAGCGAACGGGCTGAAACGGGTCTAGCAGCAGGGCAAGAGGGACTCGAACCCCCAACCGCCGGTTTTGGAGACCGGTGCTCTACCAATTGAGCTATTGCCCTACGGTGCCTCGCGGCTCCGGTGGCGACCAACCTACCGCATCTCCCCCCGCTGTCTGTACAGGCGGTGAAAGCTCCGGTCTTTTCGGCGGGCCGTCGAGCAGCGAGTGTACGTGGTCGAGGGGTGTTTGGTCGAACCTCTTCTTCCGGACCGGCCCGTCGCCCGGCGGATGTCCGGTCCGGCGGGGCCGCCGCCGCCGGATCGCCGGGGCCACGATCCGGACGGGAACGTACGGATGCCGGTACCCCGCTGCCCGGTCCGTCCGGGTTCTGCGACCATGCAGGCATGAGCGCTTCCACCCCGCAGCCCGACCAGTCCATCCGCCCCGCCGACCGCCGGGTCTCCGCCCGGATCGGCGCGATCGCCGAGTCCGCGACCCTCGCCGTGGACGCCAAGGCCAAGGCCCTCAAGGCGGCCGGCCGTCCGGTGATCGGCTTCGGTGCCGGCGAGCCCGACTTCCCCACGCCGGACTACATCGTCGAGGCGGCCGTCGAGGCCTGCCGCGACCCGAGGAACCACCGTTACACCCCGGCGGGTGGCCTGCCCGAGCTGAAGGCCGCGATCGCCGCCAAGACGCTGCGCGACTCCGGCTACGAGGTGGACGCCTCCCAGGTGCTGGTCACCAACGGCGGCAAGCAGGCGATCTACGAGGCCTTCGCCGCGATCCTGGACCCGGGCGACGAGGTCATCGTCCCGGCTCCGTACTGGACCACCTACCCGGAGTCGATCCAGCTGGCCGGCGGTGTCCCGGTGGAGGTCGTGGCCGACGAGACCACCGGCTACAAGGTCTCGGTCGAGCAGCTGGAGGCCGCCCGCACCGAGAACACCAAGGTGGTGCTGTTCGTCTCGCCGTCCAACCCGACCGGCGCGGTGTACACCGAGGCCGAGGCCGAGGCGATCGGCCGCTGGGCGCTGGAGCACGGCCTGTGGGTGCTCACCGACGAGATCTACGAGCACCTGGTCTACGGCGACGCGAAGTTCACCTCGCTGCCGACCCTGCTGCCCGAGCTGGCCGACAAGTGCATCGTGGTCAACGGTGTCGCCAAGACCTACGCGATGACCGGCTGGCGGGTGGGCTGGGTGATCGCCCCCAAGGACGTGATCAAGGCCGCGACCAACCTGCAGTCGCACGCCACCTCGAACGTCTCCAACGTCGCCCAGCGCGCCGCGATCGCCGCCGTGGCCGGCGACCTGTCCGCGGTGCACGAGATGCGCACCGCCTTCGACCGCCGCCGCAAGACCATCGTGCGGATGCTCAACGAGATCGAGGGCGTCGTCTGCCCCGAGCCCGAGGGCGCCTTCTACGCCTACCCGTCGGTCAAGGGCCTGCTGGGCAAGGAGATCCGCGGCCGTCGCCCGCAGACCTCCGGCGAGCTGGCGAGCCTGATCCTGGACGAGGTCGAGGTCGCCGCCGTCCCGGGTGAGGCCTTCGGCACCCCGGGCTACCTGCGGTTCTCCTACGCGCTCGGCGACGAGGACCTGGTCGAGGGCATCAGCCGGATCCAGAAGCTGCTCGGCGAGGCCCGCGACTGAGGCCCCTTGCCGAGGCCCGCCGCTGAGGCCGTTCCGATACTGACGTCAATCGGACGTACGGGATTCACCCGGCACACCGCCCTCTTTCACCCCTTCGGGGGATGGAAAGAGGGCGGTTCCCGTTCGGGGCCCGTATACGGCAGTATCGGCGAATGGAACGCCTGTTGAACCCGCGAGACGTCAGGGGCCTCCCGAAGGCCCACCTGCACCTGCACTTCACCGGCTCGATGCGCCCCGCCACCCTCCTGGAGCTGGCCGACAAGCACGGCGTCCGGCTGCCGGACGCGCTCAGCTCCGGCGAGCCGCCCCGGCTGCGGGCCACCGACGAGCGGGGCTGGTTCCGCTTCCAGCGGCTGTACGACACCGCCCGCTCGGTGCTGCGGGACGAGGAGGACATCCGCCGGCTGGTCCTGGAGACCGCCGAGGACGAGCGGCGGGACGGCTCCCGCTGGCTGGAGATCCAGGTCGACCCGACCTCGTACGCGCCCCGGCTGGGCGGGCTGATCCCCGCCCTGGAGCTGATCCTGGACGCGGTGGAGCACGCCGCCTCGGCCACCGGGGTGGGCATCCGGGTCCTGGTCGCGGCCAACCGGATGAAGTCCCCGATGGACGCCCGGACGCTGGCCCGGCTGGCCGTCCGCTACGCCGACCACGGGGTGGTCGGCTTCGGCCTCTCCAACGACGAGCGCCGGGGCCTGGCCCGGGACTTCGACCGGGCCTTCGCGATCGCCCGCAAGGGCGGGCTGCTGGCGGCCCCGCACGGCGGCGAGCTGTCCGGCCCGGAGTCCGTCCGGGACTGCCTGGACGACCTGGGCGCCGGCCGGATCGGCCACGGCGTGCGGGCCGCCGAGGACCCCCGGCTGATGGAGCGGCTGGCGGACCGGCAGGTCACCTGCGAGGTCTGCCCGTCCTCCAACGTCTCGCTCGGCGTCTACGAGCACCCCGAGGAGGTCCCGCTGCGCCGGCTCTTCGACGCCGGGGTGCCGCTCGCGCTGGGTGCGGACGACCCGCTGCTGTTCGGCAGCCGGCTGGCCGCCCAGTACGAGCTGGTCCGGGACGTGCTGGGCTTCTCCGACGCCGAGCTCGCCGAGCTGGCGCGGCAGTCGGTGCGCGGCTCGGTCGCGCCGGAGGCCGTCCGCAAGGAGCTGCTGGCGGACATCGACGCCTGGCTGGTGGACGGCCACGCCCCCGCGGGCGCGGCCGCCGTGCCCGTCTAGAGCTTGACGCCGACCATCACCGGCTCGTTCACCAGCTCCACCCCGAAGGCGTCGCGGACCCCGTCCCGGATCTCCCGGGCCAGGTCCAGCAGGTCGTCGGCGGTGGCCGAGCCCCGGTTGGTGAGCGCCAGGGTGTGCTTGGTGGAGAGCGTCGCCGGGCCGCTGCCGTAGCCCTTGCCGAAGCCCGCCCGGTCGATCAGCCAGGCCGCCGAGGTCTTGGTGCAGCCCTCCGGGGCCGGGTAGGCGGGGGCGTCCTCGGCGCCCGGGCGGGTGCGGAAGGACTCGTACTGCGCGGCCGTGAGCACCGGGTTGGTGAAGAAGGAGCCGGCCGACCAGGTGTCGTGGTCCGCCGGGTCCAGCACCATGCCCTTGCCCGCGCGCAGCAGCAGCACCGCGTTCCAGGCCGTGCCGACCGCCACCCGGTCGCCCTGCTCGACGCCCAGGTGCCGGGCGGTCTCGGCGTAGCGGACGGGGGTGGAGAGCCCGCCGTTGTCCTCCAGCCGGAACCGCACCCGCAGCACCACGTAGCGGTCCGGCTCGGCCTTGAAGCGGCTGTGCCGGTAGGAGAACGCGCACTCGGCGTTCGGGAGCACGACCACCTCGTCGGCGGTGCGGTCGTACGCGACCACCTCGGTGATCGACTGCGCGACCTCCTGGCCGTACGCGCCCACGTTCTGCACCGGGGTGGCGCCCACCGAACCGGGGATTCCGGCCAGGAACTCGATGCCCGCCAGGTCGTGGTCCAGCACCGTCCGGCGGACCACCTCGGACCAGGTCTCGCCGGCCGCGGCCTCCAGCACGGTGCCGTCCAGGGCGAAGCCCTCGGTGGCGATCCGCAGCACGGTGCCGGGGAAGCCGGCGTCGCCGATCACCAGGTTGGAGCCGCCGCCGAGGACCAGCAGCGGCTCGCCGGCCGCGTCGGCCTCGCGCACGGCGGCGATCACCTCGTCGTCGGTGTGGGCGGTCACCAGGCGGCGGGCCGGGCCGCCGAGCCGGAGCGTGGTCAGCAGGGCGAGGGGAGCGTCGTTTTCTACCAGCACGCCCACCAGCGTACGGGTGGCGCGGACCCCGGCACCCCTGCCACCCGGCGGCGCGCACCCTGGGGCGCGCGCCCGAGGCTTCGGCCGCGGTGGCTCAGATCCGCGCGGGCGAGGCCGGTTCCCCGGCCCGCTCCCCCACCGCCGCGACCAGCGCCTTGCGCCGCCGCGGGATGAACGCCGCGGCGAGCGCGCCGAGCCCGACGGCGGCCGCGCCGACGTACAGCGCGGGCACCAGCCCGTCCGTGAAGGCCCGCGCGGACTGGTAGCCGCCCTGCTCCGAGAACACCGCCGCGAGCACGGCCACCCCGAGCGCCCCGCCGACCTCGCGCAGCGCGTTGTTGGCGCCGGAGGCGATCCCCTGCTCCTGCGGCCGGACACTGGCCATCACCAGCTGGGCGGTCGGACCGAAGTACAGCGACATGCCGATCCCGCAGATCACGATGGCCGGGACCAGGGCGAGGTAGTCGAGGCCGGTGCTCCCGTCCGCGACCAGGCCGAACAGCGCCAGGCCCGCGGCCTGCAGCGCCAGCCCGGCGACCACGATCGGCCGGCCGCCGATCCGGTCGGAGACGATGCCCGCGACCGGCGAGACCAGCAGCGGCATCGCCGTCCACGGCAGCATCCGGATGCCCGCCTCCTGCGGGCTGAAGCCGCCGACGCCCTGGAGGTACTGGCTGATCAGGAAGATCGAGCCGAACATCCCCAGGTACATCAGCAGGCTGGCCGCGTTGACGGCGGAGAAGGCCCGGCTGCGGAACAGCCGCATCGGCAGCATCGGGTGGGCGGCCACCCGCTGCTCGTACCAGACGAAGGCGGCCAGCAGCAGCGTGCCGGCGATCAGGGCAGCGAGGACCAGCGGGCTGGTCCAGCCCTCCGGGTTGCCGCGGATCAGGCCGAGGACGATCCCGAACATCCCCAGGCTGACCAGCAGGGTTCCGGGCACGTCCAGGGCCCGGTCCGCGCCCCGGCTCTCCCCGAGCCGCAGGAAGGCCAGTGGCAGCAGGACGAGGCCGACCGGGACGTTCACCCAGAAGATCCACTGCCAGGAGAAGTGCTCGGTCAGCGAGCCGCCGATCAGCGGCCCGGCGGCGACGGCGAGGCCGCTGACGCCCGACCAGACGCCGAAGGCCAGCCCCCGCTTGCCCTCGGGCACGGCGGTGGTGAGCAGGGTGAGGGTGAGCGGCATCATCACCGCGGCCCCGGTGCCCTGGAGGGCACGGGCGGCGATCAGTTCGCCGATGCCCGGGGACAGGGCGGCCGCGGCGGAGCCGGCGGTGAAGACCGCCAGGCCGGCCAGGAAGATCCGGCGCCGGCCGAAGCGGTCGCCGAGGGCGGCGCCGAACATCAGCAGCACCGCGAAGCTCAGGGTGTAGGCGCTGACCGTCCATTCGAGGTCGGACAGCCCGCCGCCGAGCTCCTCGCGGATCGACGGCAGTGCGGTGGTGACCACCAGGTTGTCCAGTGCGGCCATGAAGCCGGCCGCGCTGACGATCACCAGGGTCCAGATCGCTGCTCTGCCCATGGCCGGTTTCTCCGTCATGGCTTCCCCCCAGGTTTCTCTAGGCAGTTTCAGGTAGTTATTGCTCAATAACTTCTATGGGCCGAAAAGGGGCCGCACGGACGCCACCGTGCGGCCCGTCTACTCAGGCGCCCCGCACCCGTCGAAGCCGGTCCAGATCCGGTGGTCCGGCGGGTAGCCCAGCGCCACCAGCGTGTTGATCAGCATCCCGTACGCGAAGAACTGCGTGGCGCCCTTCATGTCGCCGCCGATCCGGATCCTGACCCGGTCGAACAGGCTCTCCCACAGCCGCCGGGCGGTCTCCCCGATCTCCTCCTCGCCGACCGCCCGGGCCGCGAAGACCGAGACGTAGAGCTGCATCTGCATCATGAGCTGGTCGCGGTCCTCGACCAGGCCCATGTACGCGTCGGACATCGCCTGGGCGGCCTCCTCGCCGGACAGCCCGGCCGAGGCCTCGTCGAAGACCCGCCAGGTCTCCTCCACGCAGCGCTCGGCGGCCGCGGCGAAGATCGCCTGCTTGCCCGGGAACAGCCGGAACAGGTACGGCTGCGAGACGCCCACCCGGCGGGCGATCGCCTCGGTGGAGGTGCCGTGGTACCCGCCCCGGGCGAACTCGGTCAGGGCGGCCCGGACGACGCTCTCGCGCCGCTCCTCCGCACTCATCCGGATGCTCGACTTCGCCACGAGTCCCAAGTTAGTGGCCGATCACTATCCAGGCAAGACCCGCGGCCGCGGCCGGAGATCCGTTCGGTACGGACTC
>NZ_JBHVFE010000211.1:0-14683 GCF_042801945.1 Kitasatospora sp. NPDC057542 | reverse complement strand
GCATAGCACGGCCCGCTCCGCCGGCTCGGGTGAGTTTCCTCACGCCGGGTGCCGCAGACGGGTGATTTGGGCGGTAATCGAGCATAGGTGTGGGGCCGACCTGCGTATATTCCCTCGGACGGGTGAAGTCGCTTCAGATCTGGCCGGAACCAGCAACCTGCGGAGCCGGTTCGCCGTCAGATGAGGGAACCCGGCATTCCGCCCGGGCCCGGATGTGGGGCTGCGGCCCACCCGGATGCACCCCCCGCTCCCGCACCCGGCGCGGCCGGGGCGGACCCGCCCCGCACCAGGCCGTCCAGGCGAAGGAGGAGAGCATGCGCATCACCGGCGACCACACGGCGCTGGCCATCGAAGGCCGCCTCGACGTGCGCACCGCCGCCGACGCGCGGGCCCGGCTGCACCAGGCGGTGGACGGCGGCCTCGGCGACCTCGTGCTCGACCTCGCCCGGCTGGAGTTCTGGGACGCCACCGGGCTCGGCGTGATCATGGGCACCCACCGGCGGGCCGGCCGGATCGGCCGCCGGCTGGTGCTGCGCTCCGTCCCGGCCCAGCTCCAGCGGCTGCTGGTGGCCACCAAGCTGCACCGCATCCTGACCGTCGACGGCGTCACCGAGGCGCACGGAGTCGCTCTGTAACCCCTGCCGCACCGCGCGCCTGCGCACCCCCCGGACCCCACCGCGCAACGTCCCTGGTCAGCGGGGCCGACCGGGCGTCGGCCGTGGACCGCTCTGCACGGCCGGAGCCGGATGTGCAAGAGTCTGCCCGTCAGAAGACGGCCGCCGGGCTGCCTCCAGCCCGGCCACGGCCGCGACCGGGGACGTCAGCCGGGTGGCGCGGGACGCCGTCGGCCGAGCACGATGCGGAGCAGAACGTGGCACAGCCATCCGGGGAGTTCCGGCAGGAGGCCGTCCGCATCCGAGGCGGCGAACTGGTCTCCGGCGGCCTGCTGGTGGGCGTCGGCGCCCCGGACGGCTCCGAGGCCGGGACCTGTCCCGAGGAGTGGCGGCCGCGCCCGCGCCGGATCGAACGCAGCGAGCCCGCCCGCGGCCCGGTCGGCGGCGTCGGCCGCGCGGTCGGCCCGCTCGCGCTCGGCGCCGGGCCCGCCGACCTGCCGATGCTGGACCGCGAGAGCGACATCGCCGAACTGCTCGGCCTGCTCGCCGAGGGCCGCTCGATACGCCTGGTCGGCCAGGCCGGCTCGGGCCGCAGCGCGCTGCTGTCGGCCGTCGCCGAGGCCGCCGCCGACCTCGCCCCCGGCGGCGTGGTGCAGCTCTGCGGCCACCGCCGGACCGTTCCCGACCTGCTCCAGGACCTCTTCGCGGCCACCCACCACGCACCCGGCTACCGCCCCGACCCCGGGCAGCTGGCCGCCCACCTCGCCGAGGTCGGCGCGATCGTGGTGATCGACGCCGCCGAGCCCTCCGGCGCCGAGCTGGAGCAGCTGCTCGCCGCCGCCCCCGGCTGCGCCTTCCTGATCTCCGCCGCCCCGGACGGCCCGCCGCTGCCCGCCGGCTCCCGGCTCCAGGACCACCTGGTGGCCGGACTCTCCCGCTTCGCCTGCCTCGCCCTCACCGCCCGGCTGGCCGGGCGGCCGCTGGACGTGGCCGAGAAGGCCTGGGCGGTGGACCTCTGGTTCGAGTCCGAGGGCCTGCCGCTGCGCTTCGTCCAGGCCGCCGCGCTGCTGCGCCAGCGGGACGTCTCGGTGGACGCGCTGGTCGCCGCCGAGGACGACCGGATGGACGTCTTCGGAGCCGTCGACGATCTCGTCCACGACCCGGACCCGGCGATCCGGGAGAACGAGCTGCGCCGCACCGTCCCGCTGCCCTCGGTGGCGGAGACCGCCTCGCCCGCGGTCCGGCTCGCCGAGGGGCTGAGCGAGCCCGCGCAGGCCGTGCTGCGGCTCGCCGTCGCGCTCGGCGGCGAGTGCCCCACCGCGCCGCACCTGCCGGCGCTGATCGACGTCGGGCAGGGCGAGGCCGCCCTCGCCGAACTCGCCGACGCCGGGCTGGCGGTGTCCATCGGCGGGCACCGCCGGCTGACCGCCGGCGCGCTCGAACTGCTCGCCCCGCACTGGCCGGCCCGCGGCTGCGTCGACGGCGCCGCCCAGCACTTCGCCTGGTGGGTCGGGCACAGCTCGGTGTCGCTGGAACAGATCGCCGCCGAGGCCGAGGTGGTGATCGGCGTCCTGCTCGCCGACCGCACCGCCGGGCGGCATGACGCGGTGGTCCGGCTCGCCCGGGCGGCGGCGCCCGCGCTGGCGCTGTCGCTGCGCTGGGGCGCCTGGGAGCGGGTGCTCCAGCTCGGTCTGGAGGCGGCCCGCCGGACCGGTTCCGCGGTCGACCAGGCCTGGTTCCACCACGAGGCGGGCGTGCACGCGATCTGCGTCCAGCAGCCCTCCCGGGCCATCGCCGAACTGGAGACCGCGCTCACCCTGCGGTCCTCGGCGGGCGAGCAGCGCGGGGTGGCCGCCGCCCGCCGGATGCTCGACCTGCTGCGCGCCGAGGGCCGACAGCTGCCGGCCGCCGCGCCCGCCGTGGCGGCGCCCGGCCGCGCGCCGGTGATCCGCAAGATCGCGGCCCGGGTGCCGGCAGGCCTGAAGTCCAGCAGGCGGCGCCGGGCGGCCGTGGTCTCCACGGCGGTGCTGACCCTGGGGGTGCTCGGCACGGCGGTGGCGATGAGCTTCAGCGGACCGGACGAGATCAAGGGGAGGGACCCGCACAACGGCCGGCTGGACGGCGGCAGCGGCACCCAGGACCCGCCGTTCCCGCAGTCCTCCGGCAGCGCCGGCCCGGGGACGGCCGGTGCCGAGCCGGGCGGTCCGGCAGGGCAGGGGGCCGGCCCGGAGCCGTCCGTGAGCGGCAGCGCCTCGCACTCGCCGAGCGCCTCGCCGACGAGGAAGCCGAGTTCCTCGCCGGGGGCGGGCGAGTCGCCGGCCCCGCAGCAGCCGCCCGCACCGGGTCAGCCGCCGGCCCCGCAGCCGGGGCAGCCGCAGCCGCCTCAGTCGACCGGGCAGCCCTCGAAGACGACGGAGCCGAGCCGCAGCCCGTCGTCGCCGGCGTCTCCCACGAGTTCGCCGCCGGCCGCGTCCGGGTCGCCGACCGCGCCGGGCGGGACGGCCGGCCCGACCACCCCGGGGCCGTCCTGAGCGGGCGGGAAGCGGACGGTCAGAACAGCTTGAGCTTGTCGTCGTCGATGCCGCGCAGCTCGTCGTAGTCCAGCACCACGCAGCCGATCCCGCGGTCGGTGGCCAGGACGCGGGCCTGCGGCTTGATCTCCTGCGCGGCGAAGACGCCCTTGACCGGGGCCAGCAGCGGGTCCCGGTTGAGGAGTTCGAGGTAGCGGGTGAGCTGCTCGACACCGTCGATCTCGCCGCGGCGCTTGATCTCGACGGCCACCGTGGCGCCGTCGGCGTCGCGGCAGAGGATGTCGACCGGGCCGATCGCGGTGGGGTACTCGCGGCGGATCAGCGACCAGCCGGTACCGAGCACCTCCATCCGGTCCGCGAGCAGCTCCTGGAGGTGCGCCTCGACGCCGTCCTTGATCAGGCCCGGGTCGACCCCGAGTTCGTGGGACGTGTCGTGCAGCACTTCCTCCAGCGTGATGATGAGCTTCTCGCCGGCCTTGTTCTCCACCGTCCAGACCCCGTCGGCCTCCTTGAGGACGCACGGCGGGGACATCCAGTTGAGCGGCTTGTAGGCGCGGTCGTCGGCGTGGATGCTGACGCTGCCGTCGGCCTTGACCAGGATCAGCCTGGTGGCGGAGGGCAGATGGGCGGAGAGCCGACCGGCATAGTCGACTGAGCAGCGGGCAATTACGAGACGCACGGTCGACCACGCTAGCCCACCAGGGCCAGTTGATGCGATTCCGCGACGACGGGGTGAAGAAAGCGCGAACCCGGCCAACATGGAGGTCCCGCGGTCCCGCTACCGCCCGTCGAGGTCTGGCGCCTCCACCCTCAGGTCGCTACGGTGTGTGACGGCACGCTTGCGGGATCGCTGTCAACGGGGATGGAGACTGCAGATGAACGATCCGACGGGATCCGGCCAATCTGGTGCGCCGCAACGTATTTCCGTAGCAATACCCAGGAACGACCGGCCTGTCGCGCCGTTGACTGCCACGCTGTTCTGAGCGCGTTCGGTGTCCAGGACGTCACGTCCCGTGGTGCCGCCGCGATCGCGTAGGTGTTGGAAACCCCTGTCCCTCGGTGTTCCGGACGCCCCACGCGAATCCGCCACCCTCACTGTGAGCTTGACCTACGCACGACCACCCGGGCGCCGCGCGGGTGGACCGCGAGAGGAGAATCCATGTCGCTCGACGTCTCACCGGCCCTGCTCGAGAAGGCCGAGCGGGGCGAGGTCGACGAGCGGGAATTCGTCGACTGCGTCCGCGTCTCGCTGCCGTACGCCTGGGACCTGATCAGCTCGCTGGTCGCCCAGGCGAAGGTCGACGGCACCGACTTCGCCGACAACCAGGTACCGCCGCCCAGCGAGCAGGCCCGTGGCCAGCTCCTGCGCGCCCTTGCCAGCGACGCCATCCGGGGCGCCCTCCAGCGCCACTTCGGGGTCCGGCTGGCCTTCCAGAACTGTCACCGGGTGGCGGTGTTCCTGCCGTCGGAGGCCAACGAGGCGCGGTACGACCGCTTCACCTCCGTCCGGGAGCAGCTGCTCAACCAGTCCGAGGAGCTGCGGGACTGCTGACTTCGTCGTACCCCGCTGCGGCGCCGGCCGCCCCCGTCCCCCGGTGCGGGGGGAGGGGCGGCGGCCCGGGCCCGTCCCCCGCGGGGTTCAGCCCAGCTGCGGCAGCACCTCGGAGCCGAGCCGGGAGATGTTCTGCAGGGTCGCCTCCTGGTCGCCGCTGCCCTCGGCGAGCAGGGCGAAGCGCCGGATGCCGGTGCGCTCGGCGGTGGCCAGCAGCCGGTCGGCGCACTGCCGCGGGGTGCCCACCGCGTGCAGGTCGCAGAGCAGCTCGGTGTACTGGCGCGGGTCGCGCATCGTGCGCTCGCGGCCGTCCACGGTGCGGTGGGCGCCGAGCCCGTACTCGAACCAGCCGGGCATCGCGTTCAGCAGCGTGGACCGGGCCGCCGCGGCGCGGTCGTCGACCTGGGCCACCCCTGCCGCGACGTGCTGGCGGCCGATCCGGCGCAGCTGCTCCTCGCTGCGCCCGGCGGCGAGCCAGGCGGCCCGGTACAGCTCCAGCATCCGCAGCTTGTCGTCGTCCCCGGAGTGCATGCCGAGCAGCATCGGCAGGCCGCGCTCGGCGGCCAGCCGCACCCCGCCCGGCGAGGTGCAGGCGACCACCACGGGTGGGCCGGCCACCGGCCGCCCGTCGACGGTGAGCTCCTCGCCGAGGCCCTCGTCGTCCCGGCGCTGGCGCGGGAAGCGCACGGGGCCGGAGCGCCCGCCGAGGCCGAGCCAGCTGCTCAGGCCCGGTCGCCGCAGGGGTTCGGTGGCGCGCGGCACCACCGTGACCTCGGGGAAGGCGAACTGTGGGCCGTCCGCGCCGACCCGGGAGCCGCGCAGCCAGCGCAGCAGCAGGTCCAGCCGCTCCGGGAAGCCGTTCTCGAAGGCGTCCACGCCGCCGCCGAACACGTCCAGGTCGATCCACGGCCCGCCGCGGCCCACCCCGAGCGTGAACCGTCCGCCGGAGGTGAGGTGCAGCAGCGCGGCCTGCTCGCCGAGCCCCACCGGGTGGCGGGTGGAGAGCACGCTGACCGCCGTGCCGACGCCGATCCGGCGGGTGCGGCCGAGCAGCATCGCGGCCAGCGTGGCGGCGTCCGGGCACACCCCGTACGGCACGAAGTGGTGCTCGGCCAGCCAGACGCTGTCCAGGCCCGCGCGTTCGGCCTCGACGGCGGAGCGGACGGTGCGCTCCAGCGCCTCTCCGTGGCTCTGCCCGGGGAACTGCGCGGACAGCAGGAACAGGCCGAGCCGCACCGGACCGGTGGACGGCGGCAGCGCGCCCGCCCGCTGGGGCGCCGGCAGCGGCTCGCCCGCGACGGCCGTCACCGGGGGGACGGAGGTCAGCGTCGGGCCGGGGGCGGGCGGCCGGATCCCGACGGGCCGACCGGTCTCGGCTCGGGCGCTGGTCTTGCTCATCGTTGGTCCTCCTCGGGTGCGCGCAGGGTCTGCGGGCCCCGCCTCTTCCCCTTGTGGGTATCCGATGTCATGTGCCAATGGCACGCGGAACCCTGAATTTCCCCGATGATCGGGTGGATCTGGGCAAAAACCCCGAAGTGCCGGACGGAGCCGTGATAGTGGCCGTGGGGGAGTCCGGCCGGCCGTAGGCTGGAACGACTCAGAGCCCAGGAGGAGAGGGAGTCCGCGTGTCTCCGCGCCGCAATCGGATCAAGATCGCCGCCCCCCGCGAGAGCGCCGAGGCGGCCGCCCCGCTCGGCGGTTCGCTGCGTCGCACCGAGAGCTACCGGGGCGAGGACTGGGTGGTCCAGACGGTCGCCGGGACGGCGGGGCGGTTCTACCGCTGCCCGGGCTGCGACCAGGAGATCCCGCCGGGGGTGGGCCACGTGGTGGCCTGGCCGATGCACGGCGCGGGGGTGGACGACCGGCGGCACTGGCACCGCGCCTGCTGGGGAGCGCGGGAGCGCCGGGCCTCCAACCTCCTGCGAGGCCGCGGCGCTCCGCGGTACTGACGCTCCCGCTGCGGGGCCGGCTACGCGTCGCGCCGCCTGAGCACCAGCGCACCGCCGACCAGCGCCGCCGCCGTCCAGGCGAGGCAGATGAAGAAGCCGGTCCACGGCCCGTACGGCTGGCCGTGCTGCTCGTACACCAGCAGCATCCGCGAGCCCGCGTAGTCGGGGAAGTAGTGGGCCAGGGTCCTGACCTTCGGCACCGCCGAGAGGATCGGCGAGAGCAGGAAGAAGAACGGCACCAGCACGCCGAGCGCGAGCGTCTGGTTGTGCAGCATCGTGGTGACGCCCGCCGAGAACAGGCAGAGCATCGTCAGGTACAGCGCGGCTCCGAACACGGCCCGCAGCACGTTCGGCTCGCCGATCGTGGTGGAGTGCGAGCCGAGCAGCGCCTGGCCGACGAAGAACGTGACGAAGGCCGTCACCAGCGAGACCGCGAGGGCCAGCGCGCCGAGCACCGCCGCCTTGCCGGTGAGCAGGGTGGCGCGCTGCGGGACGGCGGCGAGGGTGGCCCGGATCATGCCGCTGCTGTACTCGTTGCCGATCGCCAGCACACCGAAGACGATGATCGCCAGCTCGCCGAGCATGATGCCGGAGAAGGACGTCCCGGTGGCGTCGAACGGGGCCTGCCCGTTCCGGCGGAACTCGCTGAAGTCGGTGCTGGTGAGCAGGGACAGCAGTGCGCCGATGCCGACCGTGACGACGAAGGTCAGCGCGAGCGTCCAGACCGTCGAGCGGACGCTGCGGATCTTCGTCCACTCGGAGCGCAGGACCGCCGGGAAGGACGCCATCTCAGTTCTCCTCCTGCAGTGCCGTGGTGGTGGTCTTCCGGGTGCCGTCCGCCTTCCAGCCGGCGCCCCACGCGGTGGGCGCGCCGGCCGCGTCCCGGCCCGGTCCGTCGCCCGCGTGGTACTCCACCGAGTCGGCCGTCATCCGCAGGAAGGCCTCCTCCAGTGAGGCCTGCTGCAGGCTGAGCTCGTGCAGCACCACGCCGTTCGCGGCGAACAGCCCGCCGAGCCGGGCGATGTCGCCGTCGACCACCTCGTAGGAGCCGTCCGGGCCGGGCTCGTGCCGCAGGCCGGCCTCGGCCAGCGCGTCGAGCAGCCGCTCGGGTTCCGGGCTGCGCAGCCGTACGGCGGAGCGGGAGTTGCGCCGGATGAACTCCGGCATCGGCAGGTCGGCGAGCAGCCGCCCCCGGCCGATGACCACCAGGTGGTCGGCGGTGACGGCCATCTCGCTCATCAGGTGGGAGGAGACGAGGACCGTCCGGCCCTCGGCGGCGAGGCGCTTCATCAGGTTGCGGATCCAGAGGATGCCCTCCGGGTCCAGGCCGTTGACCGGCTCGTCGAACATGACGATCTCCGGATCGCCGAGCAGGGCGGAGGCGATGCCCAGGCGCTGGCCCATGCCGAGCGAGAAGCCGCGGGCCCGCTTGCGGGCCACCGGGGTGAGGCCGACCAGGGCGAGCACCTCGTCCACCCGGCGTGCGGGGATGCGGTTGCTCTGGGCGAGCCAGAGCAGGTGGTCGCGGGCGGTGCGGCCGGGGTGGACGGCCTTGGCCTCCAGCAGCGCGCCGATGTACTTGAGCGGTTCGCTGAGCTGCCCGTAGTGCTTGCCGTCGATGGTGACCCGGCCGGCGGTCGGGCGGTCGAGGTCGAGGATCATGCGCATGGTGGTGGACTTGCCGGCGCCGTTGGGGCCGAGGAAGCCGGTCACCACCCCCTGGGGGACCCGGAAGCTGAGACGGTCCACCGCAAGCGTCTTGCCGTAACGTTTTGTCAGTTCGTGCAGCTCGATCATTCGCGCTCCCACAGTTCCTTGTCAGGCTAGGACAAACGGGGCATCGCGGCCCGCTGGGTGGGCCCGCCAGGCGCACCGGAATAGGTTGGAGACATGAGCGAGCGAAGCGAGCGAGTCATCGAGAGGTGCGCATGGGCGAAGGCCCCCGCCGAGCGAAGCGAGGTGGGCGCATGAGCGAGCTCCCCTCCGCAGTGTCGGTCCGCGAGAGCGGTACCGGAACACCTCTCGTGCTGTTGCACGCCTTTCCGTTGAACGCCTCGATGTGGTCGTCCCAACTGGACGCGCTGCCCGGCCTGACCGGGGACGAAGCGCGCGTGCTCGCCCCCGACCAGCGGGGGTTCGGCGGCACCGGGCTGGGCGCCGACGAGCCCTCGCTGGACCTGCTCGCGGACGACCTCGCACTGCTGCTGGACGCGGCCGGGATCGAGCGCGCGGTGGTCGGCGGGCTCTCCATGGGCGGCTACGTGGCGCTGGCCTTCGCCCGCCGCCACCCCGGCCGGCTGTCCGGACTGCTGCTGGCCAACACCCGGGCCACCGCCGACACCGACACGGCACGGGCCAACCGGGAGCGGATCGCCGCCGTCGTCACCGCCCGGGACAGCGTGCAGCTGCTGCTGGACGAGCAGGTCGCGGCCGGGCAGCTCGGGCCGGACTCGCAGCACCTGGTGGAACGGGTGCAGGCGATGGTCGCCGCCGCGCCGCCGGCCGCCGTCGCCTGGGCCCAGCGGGCCATGGCGGCCCGCCCCGACGCCCTGGACGTGCTGGCCGCCCTGCGGGTGCCGGTCGCGATCGTGGCGGGCGCCCAGGACGCCCTGGTGGCGCCGGAGGAGGCCGAGCTGATGGTGCGGGCCCGGCCCGACGCCGAGCTGACCCTCCTCCCGAGGGTGGGCCACCTGAGCGCCCTGGAAGCGCCCGAGGCCTTCGACGCCGCCGTGCGCACCCTGCTCGCCCGGGTGGCCGCCGGATGAGCCAGGAGAGCCAGGACGCGGCGGCCTGGGACTTCTCGGCGCTGGAGGTGACCGGCCGGATGCCCGTGACCAACCGGGGCGAGGGGCTGGTCGAGCTGACCCTGGAACCGCTCGGCGAGGACTACTGGATGCGCCCGGGTGAGACCTTCATCGTCACCTCGTACGGCGACTACGGGCCCGGGCACCCCTTCGAGGTGCAGTACTGGCCGGACTCGGTGTCGGTCTGGTGCACCTCCTGGTTCGGCACCGTCTCGGACGACGAGGGCAACCAGCTCAGCAGCGGGTACCAGCGGCCGGACGGCGCCTACCCCCGGTAAGGGGCCGTCCTCGACAGGCCCTGGACGCGCCCGGGGCGATGACGGCGCGAAAGCCGACAGGCCCTCACCCGGGCGGGTGAGGGCCTGCGGTGCTGCCCGGTCCGGCGTGCGTCAGCGCGACTGCTGGGCGGGCACGCCCATGGTGTCGTCGTTCGGCAGCGAGGCGGCGGCCACGGCCGCGCCGGTCAGCGTCGCCAGCATCTCGCGGACGTTGGTCAGCTGGGCGTTGATGCTGTCGCGGCGGTTGGTGAGCGCCGCCAGCTCGCGCTCGGATTCGCTGCGGATGCGGTCCGCCTTGGCGTTGGCGTCGGCCACGATGTCCTCGGACTGGCGCTGGGCCGTCTCGACGGTCTGGCGGGCGCGGCGCTCGGCGTCGGTGCGCAGCTTCTCGGCCTCCAGGCGCAGCTGCTCGGCCCGGTGCTCGATCTCGGCCAGGCGCTTCTCCGCCTTGGCCTGACGGGCGGCCAGGTCGCGCTCGGACTGCTCGCGGCGCTTGGCCAGGTTGGTCTCGAACTCCAGCGCGGCCTGGGCGGCCTTGGTACGGGTGTCCTCGAAGAGGGCGTCCGCCTCCTCGCGCTTGTTCTGGGCGTCCTTGTTGGCCTCGGCGCGCAGCTGGGCGGCGTCGCTCTTGGACTTGTCGACGATCCGCAGCCCCTCGTCCTCCGCCTTGGCCTTGCGGTCCTTGGCGTAGTTCTCGGCCTCGGTGCGGACCTGCTGGGCGGCGGCCTCGGCGAGCTCACGGTGCTGCTCGGCGGCGCGGTGCGCCTCGTCGCGCAGGTCCTTGGCCTCCTCCTCGGCGAGTCGCAGGATCTTCTCGACCCGGGCGCCGAGACCGGCGTAGGAGGGCTCCTGCTCGACGACCGCAGCCTGGGCGGACTGGGTCTCCAGGTGGAGCTCCTCGATGCGCTTCTCCAGCGCGCTGATCCGGGTCAAGGCACTGTCACGGTCGGCCACCAGCTTGGTGATCCGCTCGTCGACCTGGGCGCGCTCGTACCCACGGCGCACCAGGTCGAAGCCGTGAGGGGAGTGACTGTCGCTCATGGGGTTCTGGGCTTCCTGTCGTCAAACCGCTGAGGTGGTTGAGGGAATCCTGACACGGTACCGGAGTGTCGACGGCTATACGTCGTTCTCTCACGGACAATGACCGCCAATGTCCGCTCAATCGGGTGGTGAGCTCTTGGAGCGATTGCCACCCGACCGGGGGGAGCCAACTCCGGCACCGGCCTTGGCACCCCCGTCCTTCTTGCTGCTGCTTCCCCCGTTGGCCTGGGCGACCGGTGACGGCGCCTCGAATGCCTCCAGGGCGGACAGCACGTCCTGGACCCTGGAGATCTCGGTGTTGATGTCCTTGCGGCGGCGCACCAGTTCGTCCAGCTCGCGCCGGCCCTCGTCGGTGGCCCGCTTCGCCTCGGCCTTCGCCTCGGCGAGCAGCCGCTCGGCCTCCGCCTTCGCCCGCTCGATCTGCTCGTCCGCGGCCTCGTCGGCGTCCCGCAGCCGCTTCTCCGCCTCGGCGGAGGCCTGGTCCAGCCGCTCCTCGGCCTCGGTCTCGGCCGACTGCAGCTTGGCCTCGGCCTTGACGATGAGCGCCTCGGCGCGGTTGGTGGAGCCGGCGAGCTTGGTCTCCGCCTCCTTCAGCAGGCCCTCGGCCTTGCGGACGGCGGAGATCCGGACCTTGCTGGCCTCCGCGGAGGCCTCCGAGGTCAGCTCGGCCGCCCGGTCCTCGGCCGCGGCGACCAGGGCCGCTGCGCGGTCCTCGGCCTCGGCGACGGTGGACACCGCCTGCTCCTCGGCCTCGGTCAGCTGCTCCTGGGCAGCCGTCACCAGCGCGTCCACCCGCTCACCGGCCGACTTCATGGCCGCCGCGTTCTCCTTGCGGGCGCGCTCGTGCAGGGCCTCGACCTCGGCATCGGTGCGCTCGCGCAGCTCCTCGGCGCGCTCGCGGATCGCCGTCGCGTCCCGGCGGGCCTCGGCGAGCAGGGCGTCCGCATCGGAGCGGCCCTTCTCGACCTCGCCCTGACCGGCCGCCTCGCCGGCGGCGACCAGCCGGTCGGCCTCCTTGCGGGCGGCGGCGACCATCGCGTCCGCCTGCTCCTCGGCGGCGGCGGTGGTGGCCAGCGCGGTGGTCTGGGCGTCCTCCCCGAGCGCCTCGGCGTCCGCGAAGGCCTTCTCCAGGACGGACTTGGCCTGCTCGCGGGTGGCCTTGTCGAACTGCTCGGCGGCCTCCCGGGTCTGCGCGTCGTAGGCGTCGGCGCGGGAGTGGGTGTCGGAGTCGTACTCGTCGGCCAGGGTGCGGGTGGCGAGGGCGTACTCCTCGGCCTCGGCGCGCAGGCCGGCGGACAGCTCCTCGGCGTCGGCGACGGTGCGGGCGCCCTGGGCCTCGGCCTCGGCCACCGTACGGGCGGCCTGCGCCTCGGCGTCGGCGCGCAGCTGCTCGGCGGCCTCCTGGGCGGCGTGCAACTCGGCCTCGGCGTCCGCACGCAGCTGCTCGTCGTACGCCAGGGCCTCGGCGCGCAGCCGGCCGAGCTCGTTCTCGGCGGCCTCCCGCTCGGTGGCCAGCTCCAGCTCGGTCTGCTCGCGCAGGGCGGTGGTCTCGGCCTCGGTGCGGGCGCGCAGGTCGGCGGTCTCGCGGTCGACGAGCTCGCGCTGCTCGGCGGTCTCGCGCTCGACCAGGGCGCGCAGCTCGGCGGCGTACGCGTCGGCGGATTCGCGCTGCTCGGTGGTCTCCCGCTCGGCGAGGGCGCGCAGCTCGGTGGCGTCCTGCTCGGCGGCCTCGCGGACCTCGGTGGCGTCCTGCTCGGCGGCGGCCTTGAGCGCGGCGATCTGCTCGGCGGCGGCCTCGTGCATGCCGGCCACCGACTGGCGGACCTCGGCGGCCTCCTCCTCGGCGGCGGCCACCAGCTCGGTGCCCTCGGCCTTGGCGGTGGCGATCAGCTCGGCGCGGTCGGCCTTGGCCTGCTCCAGCTCGGCGGTGGCCTCGGCGCGGATGCCGTGGGCGGCGGCGCGGGCCTCGGACAGCTGGCGGCCGGCCTCGGCCCGGACGGTCCCGGCCTGCTCGTTGGCCAGGGCCAGCTCGGCGGCGGCCTTCTCGCGGGTGGCCTTGGCGTCCTTGGCAGCCTCGGCCCGGCGCTGCTCGGCGGTGGCCTCGGCGCGCTCCAGCACCTCGTCGGCGGCGGTGCGCTGTTCGGCGGCGTAGGCGTCGGCGGCCTCGTGGATGTCGCCGGCGTAGGTGTCGGCGGCCTCGCGGACCTCGGCGCTGTGCTTGTCGGCGGCCTCGCGGACCTCGGCGCTGTGCTTTTCGGCCGCCTCGCGGACCTCGGCGGTCTCGGCGGCGGTGCGCTTGGTGAGCTCGGTGGCGTGCTGTTCGGCCTCGGTGCGGACGCGGTCGGCGTAGGCCTCGGCGGTCTCGCGCTGCTGGGTGGTCTCGCGCTGGGCCAGGGCGCGTAGCTCGGTGGCGTCCTGCTCGGCCTCCGCCCGGGTCTCCGTCGCGTACGCGTCGGCGGTGGTGCGCTGTTCGGCGGCGTAGGCGTCGGCGGCCTCGCGGACCTCGGCGCTGTGCTTGTCGGCGGCCTCGCGGACCTCGGCGCTGTGCTTGTCGGCGGCCTCGCGGACCTCGGCGCTGTGCTTCTCGGCCGCCTCGCGGACCTCGGCGGTCTCGGCGGCGGTGCGCTTGGTGAGCTCGGTGGCGTGCTGTTCGGCCTCGGTGCGGACGCGGTCGGCGTAGGCCTCGGCGGTCTCGCGCTGCTGGGTGGTCTCGCGCTGGGCCAGGGCGCGCAGCTCGGTGGCGTCCTGCTCGGCCTCCGCCCGGGTCTGCGCGGCGGTCTGCTCGGCCTGCTCGCGGGCGGCCTCGGCGGCGTCCAGCTGCTCGGCGGTTTCCTCGCGCTCGCGCCGCAGCCCGGCGGCGGCCTCCTCGCGTTCGCGCCGGCTCTCCTCGCGCAGCGCGCTCGCGGCCGCCTCGGACTCGGCCCGGGTCCGGGCGGCCTCGGTGTCGGCCTCGGTGCGCACCCGCTCGGCGTCGGCCACCGCGGCGTCCCGGACGGCGTTCGCCTCAGCCTGAGCCTCGGTGGTCAGGGCCTCCGCCTCGGCGATCGCCTCGGCGCGCACCCGCTGGTCGAACTCGGTTGCCTCTCGCCGAAGTTCGGCGGTCTCGCGTTCGGCCGCGGACCGGTTCTCGGCGGCCGCGGCCTTGGCGGCGGCGAGTGCGTCCTGGCTCTGCTGCTCGGCGGCCTCGGTGATCTTCCCGGCCTCGGCGCGGGCCCGCGTCAGGGTCTGCTCGGCCCGGCCCTGGGTCTCGGCGGCCTGCTCCTGGGCCTGTTCGCGCAGCCGCTCGATCTCCCCGGCGGCACCCGCACGCAGCTCGTCCGCGTCGGCCTTGGCCTTGGTGAGCAGTTCCTCGGCGTTCTTCGCCGACTCCTCGATCTGGACCACGGCCTGGCGCCGGGCCTCGCCGCGCACCCGGTCGGCCTCGGCGGCGGCCTGGGCGCGCAGCTCCTCGGCCTCGGCCCGCAGCCGGGCCGCCTCGTCCTGCATCCGCTCGATCTGCTCGCGGATCGCGGCGGCGTCGTCCAGGGCGGCGTTCTGGGCCTGCTCGACGGCGGCCTGGGCCTGCTCGCGCAGCCGCTGTGCCTCGGCGGAGGCCTCGGCGCGGATCCGCTCGGCCTCGGCGGCGGCCTCACCCCGGGCGGTCTCGGCGTCCTTGTTGGCCCGGCCGAGCACCTCCTCGGCGGTCTTGGCGGCCTTCGCGAGGTGGACGGTGGCGTCCTTGGCACCGGCCGCCCGGCCCTCCTCCAGGGCCTCGCCGCGCAGCCGCTGGGCGTCGGCCGCGGCCTGCGCGCGCAGCTCGGCGACGTCCCGCTCGGCCAGGGCGCGCAGTTCGGCGATCGCCGCCTCGGCCTCGGCCTTCAGTTCGGCGGCCACCGATTCGGCGGTGGCCCGCAGCCGCTCGCCCTCCTCGGCCG
>NZ_JBHVFE010000210.1:0-14727 GCF_042801945.1 Kitasatospora sp. NPDC057542 | reverse complement strand
TGTGTATAAGAGACAGGCGCTGCGGGGCGCTACTCGTCTACTCGCCTGCTCGTTTACCGGCCTACTCGTCGTCGCCGAGGTCGGCCGCGAGGTCGCCGTCCGGGGTGCCGCTGATCGCGTAGCCCTGCCGGCGTGCCTCGTAGCAGGCCACCGTCGCGGCCGCCGAGACGTTCAGCGAGCCGACCCGGCCCAGCTGCGGCACGAACACCACCTGGTCGCACAGCGCCAGCGCCTCGGGCGTGATCCCGCGGTCCTCGTGCCCGAGCACGAAGGCCACCGCCGGGGTCAGCTCGGCGGCGAACATCGGCACCGCCTCGTCCGCCAGTTCCAGGCCGACGACCTTGAAACCGTCCGCCTTGGCCGCCGCGACCGCCTCGGCGACGGTCGGGAAGTGCTCGACCTTCAGGTACTTGTCGGTGCCCATCGCGGCCTTCTGGGCTCCGGCCGAGCGCACCGACGGGGTGTCCCCGGTCAGGTACAGCTTCTCGGCGCCCATCGCCGCGCCGGTGCGGACCACCGAGCCGACGTTGAACGGCGACTGGAGGTTCTCCAGGATCATCGCGAGCCGGAACTCGTTGCTGCGCCGCCACGAGCGGTGCAGACGCTTCAGTTCGGTCCCGCGCAGCTGCTTCACGTCGTCGTACCTCGTCCACTCTCTTCGGAGCCCTCGCCCACCTCGGGGCGGGGCCGCGCTTCCAGGATCCGCACCCCGTTGACCGACGTGACCCGGGTGGTCGGGTAGCCCTGCTCGTTCAGCCACTTCTGGAGCGAGTCCGAGCCCAGGTGCTTCTGCACCACCAGGAACGCCGAGCCGTCCGGGGTCAGCCGGCCGAGCCAGTGCGTGAGCAGGCGGCGCAGCGCGGCCTTGCCGATCCGGATCGGCGGGTTGGAGTAGATGGTGGCGAAGCGGACGTCCTCGGGGACGTCGTCGGGCAGGGCGGCCTGGACGTTGCCCAGCCCCAGCGCCTCGGCGTTCAGCCGGACCAGTTCCAGGGCTCGCTCGTTGACGTCCACCGCCCAGACCGGGAGGCGCTTGCGGCGGCTCGCCCAGGTCAGCGCGATCGGACCGTAGCCGCAGCCGATGTCCAGGATCGGGCCGCGCACCCGCGGCTGCGGGGCGTGCTCCAGCAGGATCCGGGTGCACGGGTCGAGCCGGTTGCGGGAGAACACCCCGGTGTCGGTGGTCAGTTCCAGGGTGAGGTCCGGCAGGGAGACCGTGATCGGCCGGCGGTCGCTGGCGACCTCGGGTGCACCGGTGAAGTAGTGCGAGCCGGACATGATTTCCCCGTCGTTCGTATGGGCCTCGGGGCCACCGGGTGGGTGTGGGTTAGCCCTTTGTACGGCACCGATCGTACCCCTGGTGGCCCGGACGGCGTTCCGGCCGCCGTCCCGTGACGGCGCTCCCGCCGCCGCCCACACCGCCGCTCCCGCCACCGCTCTGTCGCCGCTCCCGTACGGCGGTGCGGTCAGGCGGTGCCGGGGGTCTTGCGGGTGGCCACGTTGATGCGGTTCCAGGCGTTGATGGTGAAGCAGACCGAGATCAGCTGCGCCAGCTCGGCCTCGGCGAAGTGCGCGGCGGCCCGGGCGTACACCGCGTCCGGGACGCCGCCGCCGATCCGGGTGATCTCCTCGGCGAGCGCCAGGGCGGCCCGCTCGCGCTCGGTGTACACCCCGGCCGGGGCCTCCGGCCAGACCGGCAGCAGGTAGATCCGCTCGTCGGTCTCGCCGGCCTTGCGGGCGTCCTTGGCGTGCATGTCCAGGCAGTACGCGCAGCCGTTCAGCTGGGAGGTGCGCATCTGGACGAGCTCGACCAGGGCCGGGTCCAGGCCCTCGCGGGCGGCGGCGTCCAGGGCGATCATCGCGCGGAACACCTTGGGGGCGGTGCGGGCGTAGTCGAGACGGGCGGGGGTCGCGGTGGCTGCGGTGGTCCGGGTGATCTCGTTCGTCGTCATGGTGATGACCCTAGGCGCGGAATGCACCCGGCCTCTGGGCCATTCAGGGTGCTGTTTCGTGGGTCAATCGAGCCCGGCCGGCCAGGCGTTGCGCAGGTCCCGGCAACACGCCGGGGCGGGATCGGCACCTCGCGTCCGGGTGCCGGGCGGCGGATACTGCCAGTACCGCCAGCCGGGCCCGTGAAGGCCTCCGAACAGTGAGGACGGATGCCATGCCGCAGGAACAGCACGAGGAATACCTGATCGAGGAGACCGCCGAGACCGTCGAGCCCGACGAGAAGGCACCCGAGGGCGACACGTACGACGAGGTGGCCGAACGCCGGTCCCTCGGTGCGGACCCGGCGACCAACGTCGCGGACGTCGTGGAACAGACCCGGGCGGTCCGGCACGGCGACGTGGAGGAGGAGTACCGGGAGTAGCCGACGGGCGCCGGGCCGGGCCTCGGGCCCCGGTGACCGGGCCCGGCCGCGGGGCCGGCCCGGCTAGAGGGCCCGGCGGCGCTGCAGCCAGACGAAGGCCGCCCAGCCCGGGAGCACCGGCAGGATCAGCGTCAGCAGGCGGTACAGCGCCACCGCGGCCAGCGCGCCCTGCTCCATCGACGCGGTCTGCTGGAGCAGGGTGATCAGCATCCCGTCCACCGCCCCGGCCCCGCCCGGAGTCGGTGCCGCGCTGCCCACCGCGTTGCCCACCAGGAACACCACCGCCACCGAGGCGAAGGACGGCTCCCGGCCGATCGCCCGGGCGCAGCAGTACAGGCAGGCGATCAGGCAGATCGAGACCAGCAGCTGCCCGGTCACCCCCACCGCCAGCCGGGTCGGGCTGCGCAGCAGGTCCAGCAGCCGCGGCAGGACCTCGGCCGTCAGCGGCCGCAGCCGCGTCGCCAGCCACCGCCGGGCCACCGGGATCGCGGACACCGCCGCCAGCAGCGCCGCTGCCCCGGCCAGCCCGCCGACCACGGCGGCCAGCGCGTCCAGCTCGGAGCCGCCCGGCTCGAAGCCCAGCAGGTAGACGAAGGCCCCCAGCTGCAGCAGGTGCAGCACCAAGCCGATCAGCGTCCCCACGCCGACGCTGGACAGCGCCTGGGCGGTGGGGATGCCCGCCCGTTGCAGCAGGCGGGTGTTCAGCGCGACACCGCCGACGCCGCCGGGCGACACCAGCTTCACGAACGATCCGGCCACCTGCGCCAGCACCGCGTTGCGGAAGTTCAGCCGCTCCGGCACGAAACCGACGAAGCCCATCGCCGCCGCGACGTGGCTCGTCGCCGCCGCGGCCAGCGCCAGCAGCAGCCACCAGGGATCGGCGTCCGCCAGGGCGGAGACCGGGTTGTCCTCGGCCGCGAACAGCTGCGGGATCAGCAGCCAGCCGGCCACCACCCCGCCCACGACGACCAGCAGGGTCCGCGGCCGCACCCGTTCCAGCCGCACCGGCCGGCCCACCACCTGCGGGCGGGTGCGCAGGACCTCCGCGCGGATCTCGTCGAGCAGGCCGCTGGGCGTGGGGGCATCGTGGTGGGGGTCCGGCCCGGCGGCCCGGGTGGCGGTGTTCTTCGCGTGCTGCTTGAGGGCGCGCCGGGTGGTGTGGGTGAGGGCGATGGGCTGGAGCAGCGGGAGGGCGGCGCCGACCGGGTCGGGCCCGAGGACGGCGATGGCGGTGCGGACGGAGCGGGCGGCGCCGGCGCGCAGGGCGAGGGTGGTGAGGAGCTGGGCGAGGTCGCAGTGCAGGACGAGTTCGGTGGCGGCGATGTCGCCGTCGGCGAAGTCGACCAGGTGCACCGCGCCCGAGTCGTCGACCAGCAGGGAGGAGGGGACGAGGGCGCGGTGGGCGATCTCGCGGCGCTGGAGCAGGGCGAGCTGTCGCCAGGTGTCGGTGAGCAGTTCGTCGGTGATCTCCTCGTCGGCGAGTTCGTCCAGGGTGCGTCCGGCCAGCCGCTCGTACGCGATGAGGGCGGTGTCCTGGCCGAGGCCGGCGGTGGCGGCGATGCGGCGGGTGCGGACGCCGGCCGCGAGGGCCGCGTACGTGACGAGTGCCTCGTGCTCCAGCCCGGTGCGCGGGGAGCGCAGGACGCGCGGGTCGGGGGCGGTGTGCAGGCGCAGCCGGCGCCAGGCGCGCTGGACGGCGGCGGCGGTGACGGCCTGCCGGTCGAGGAGCTGGACGTCGAGGTCGGGGCGGTGGTCGGCCTGCCGGACCCGGTAGCGGTCGGGGCCGGCCTGCTGGGCCTCGACCGGCCGCAGGCCGCTGTCGCGCAGGGCGCGCAGGACCTCACCGGGCCGGGGGCAGGGGTCGGGGGTGCCGACCGCGTACAGGGTGCCGTGGGCGCCGGTCCAGCCGATCAGCAGCCCGAGCAGGAGCGCGGTGGGGGTGGCGTACCCGCCGGTCAGTCCGGCGAGGCCGGAGAGGGCGAGGACGGTCCAGGGCAGGCGGCGTTCCCGGCTGCCGGAGGCGGTCATGAAGGCGAGGACCGGTGCGAGGTAGCCGTAGACGGGCTCGGTGTGCCCGAGCCCGCCGGGCAGGGGCTGGGTGAGCGCGGTGAGCAGCGAGACCGGGGCGAGGCTGTCGGCCCACAGGTCCAGGCCGAGTGTGGCGCCGTACGCGAGGACGGCGGCGAGCAGCCCGTCGGAGACCTGCTGGAGGGCGCGCCGCCGGTCGGGGCCCAGCAGCCGACGGACGGCGAGGCCGACCGGGAGCAGCAGGACGGCGGCGGTGGTGAGCCCGCCGGCCAGGCCGGCCAGCGGGCGCGGCACCAGCGAGGCCGCCTCGGCGACGTCGGCGGCGATGCCGCCGGTGGTGGCACGGGCGTAGTCGGCGAGCAGCAGGGTGAGGGCGACGGCGAACAGGCCGCCGAGCAGCCGGATCAGGGCGACGGGCTGCCGGACCCGGTCGGTGGCGGGCAGCGGGCGGGCCCGGAACCGGCCGGTGCCGGCTTGCCCGGGTATCCGGGCGGTGACCGTCCCGGCGCTGCCGTCGGCCGGTCTCCTGGTGTCGCTGGTGTTGCCGCTGTCCTGCGTCCCCGCGCCGCGTTCCCGCCGCGCGGGCGAACCGCCGGGGTCGCCCCCGCCGGTTTCGCCGTTCGTTCTCCCCGTCACGATCGCCACGGGTGGCATGCTCCCATGCCGCCCGTGGGCCAGGAGCGGGGAATCCGCCGTGCCGGTACGGCGTGGTCCTACGCCTGCCGGGTCGGCAGGGCGACCAGGTGGCGCAGGTTGACGTGGCGGGGCGGCCGGCGGTGTACGCGACGAGGCCGGCGACGTCCTCGGCTCCGAGCGGCGACGCACGGGGGCGAGCCGGTGGACCGCCCGTTGGTCGGCGAACTCGGCGTGGCCACGAGGCCCTGGGTGTCAACGGCCCGCCGGGTCGGCTGTCGGTCGTTCACGCCGCTCCGGAGGGCGAAGGCCCTGAGCAGGCGCTCCGCGCCGGGGCGGCATAGCCTTTCAGTCATGAGCGCCTGCGAAGACCTCGCTCTGGCCCCTCAGGACATCGAGCCCCGGCCGCCCGTCGACGGCTGCGCCGACTGCCTGGCGCAGGGCCGCCGGGACTGGGTGCACCTGCGGATCTGTCTGGACTGCGGTCACATCGGCTGCTGTGACTTCTCGCCGCAGCGGCACGCCACCGCGCACTTCCACAACACCTCCCACCCGGTGATCCGCTCCTACGAGCCGGGGGAGGACTGGCGCTGGTGCTTCGTCCACGAGGTCATGGGCTGAGGCGGCCTCCCGCGTACCGCACTCGCGCACCGCACTCGCGCACGGCTTCCGCAGTGGCCGGGTGGCTTCTCCGCAGTGGCACGGGCCCGCAACCCGGATAAAATCCGGACATGACGCCCATGCGGCCCCGCCGCCCGGCATCCGTCCGGCCGGCGGCCGACGAAGGGAGGCCGACGATGACCAAGCGAACAACGCCAGGCAGCACCGCCAAGCTCCGCCAGGGCACGCAGGAGCTGCTGGAACGCCGGGGCATGGCGAGCCCGCCCATCCGGCTCGCGCCGGAGCCGAGCGCCGGCGTGATGTCCCACGCCGCCGGCGGGCGCGGCGCCGGCGAGGCGTTCCGGCACGGCGGAAGGGACGCGCCGGGCATGGCGATGCACGCGACCCCGGCGATGCACGCCGAGCTCAAGGGGCACCGGCACCGCGGCGCGGAGAAGCACTCCGCCCACTGAGCCGTACCCCACCGCAGGGGCGGGCGACCGGACCACGGCCGCGCCGCCCCTGACGCACGGTCGGGGGTGTTCTCGGGGAGGGTTCGGGGGCGCTCCCGGATGTCGCGGACCGGCGCCGCCCCGAAGACTCTCTCCCGTAGAGCCACCGCCGGCCGGGCGGGTCGCCGCCAGGGCGGTCCGACACCCGCCGGGCGAGCCGCCATTGGGGAGAATCCGCATGAACACCCGTACCCGCACCGGTCGTTGGTCCACCCTCGCAGCAGCCGGCGCGCTGCTCGCCGCCGCCACGGTCGGCGTCGCGACCCCGGCCCTGGCCGCGGGAGCCTCCCCGGCCGTCACCACCGTCACGGTCTCCGGTCCGTCCCGCGCGCCCGCGACGGCCCAACCCGGCCCGCTGGACCGGGAATCGCTCGCCGCGGCCCTCGGCTCCCTGCCCGCCGGCATCACCGGAGCGCTGGTCCGGGTCGACGGCCCGGGTGCGCGGTGGCGCGGCACCTCGGGGGAGGAGGTGCCGGCGAACGCCCGGTTCCGGATCGGCAGCGTCACCAAGGTGTTCACCGCGACGGTGCTGCTCCAGCTCGCCGCCGAGGGCAGGGTCGACCTGGACGGCACCGTCCAGCACTATCTGCCCGGACTGCTGCCGGCCGACTACCCGGCGGTCACCGTACGGCAGTTGCTCAACCACACCAGCGGCCTGCCCGGAGGCGGCGGGATGACCTCGGGGGACGGCAGCACGGCGTGGTTCGCCGCGCACAGGGCGACCTACTTCAGCCCCCGGCAGGTGGTGGCGGACATGCTCACCCAGCCGATGAACTTCGCGCCCGGCACCGCACAGCAGTACAACGGCAACAACTACTTCGTCGCCGCGCTGGTGATCGAGAAGGTCACCGGCGACGACTACGCGGACCAGGTGCGGCGGCGCATCACCGGCCCGCTCGGCCTGCACGCCACCTACGTCCCGGCCGCCGACGACCTGACCATCCGCGGCCCGCACGCCGCCGGCTACGTGGACGTGCGGAACGCCGACGGCAGCACCGCCCGGGTGGACGTCACCGAGCAGAGCCCGTACCCGTGGGCCGAGGGCGGCATGATCTCCTCCGCCGCCGACCTGGAGCGCTTCTTCGACGCGCTCTACCGCGGCCGGCTGCTGCCGCCCGCCCAGCAGGCCGAGGTGTTCGCCGTCCCGGACGTGCCGAACGACCACAACAAGAACTGCGAGATCGGCCCGACCGCCGGGCACGCCTGCTACAGCACCGCCGGCCTGCTGCGCGCCGTCCTGCCGAACGGCACCGAGGTCTGGGGCAAGAACGGCTCCCGGCCCGGCTACACCACCGGCGTCTTCGCCACCCGCGACTTCTCCCGCAGCGTGGTCGTCGGGCTCAACCCGACCGGCATCACCGGCGAGGAGTTCCCCACCCTGTGGAAGCTGGTGACCGCAGGCTTCGGCTCCGGCCAGGTGTACGGACAGCACTGAGCCGGCCGACACCGGGCCGGCCGCTCCCGAAGGGCGATTGTCAGTCGCGTGCGCTACGTTCGTCCGGTTCACCAGGGCACACGGCAGGACGACGGGGGCGGGCGCACCATGGCCGACGTGATCACGGAGGAGCCGGTCGAGCTCCAGCTGGAGCGGTACCGCACCGAGCTGACCGGCTACTGCTACCGCATGCTCGGCTCGGTCTTCGAGGCCGAGGACGCGGTGCAGGAGACCATGGTCCGCGCCTGGCGCGGGCACAAGGGCTTCGAGGGGCGGGCCGCGCTGCGCTCCTGGCTGTACCGCATAGCCACCAACGTCTGCCTGGACGCGCTGAACGGCCGCAACGGCCGGGCCCGGCCGATGGACCTGGCCGGCCCGGTCACGGTGGCTACCGCGCACGGCACCCAACTGCCCGAGGTGACGTGGATCGGTCCCGCACCGGACGGCCGGGTGCTGCCCGAGACGGGGGACCCGGCCGAGGTGGCCGCCCAGCGCGAGTCGGTGAAGCTGGCGTTCGTCGCCGTGCTCCAGCGCCTCGCGCCCCGGCAGCGGGCGGTGCTGATCCTGCGTGAGGTGCTCGGCTGGAAGGCCGCCGAGGTGGCCGAACTGCTCGGCGTCACGGTGGCCTCGGTCAACAGCGCGCTCCAGCGGGCGCGGGCGGTGCTCGCCACGGACGCCTCGGCCGCCCGGCCGGCCCCCGAGCTGGACGAGGACCACCGCGCGCTGCTGGAGCGCTACGTCCGCGCCTTCGAGGCGTACGACATGGAGGGCCTTGCCGCGCTGCTGCACGAGGACGTCACGCTCAACATGCCGCCGTTCGCGATGTGGCTGCGCGGGCGGGACGAGATCCGGGCGTGGATGCTGGGCCCCGGGCACGGCTGCCGCGGTTCCCGGCTGCTGCCGGTGGCGGCCAACGGCGGCCGGGCCTTCGGCCAGTACCGGCCGAGCCCGGCGGGCGGGCACGAGCCGTGGGCGTTGATCGTGCTGGAGGTGTCAGGGAGCCGGATCACCGGTTTCACCAGCTTCCTGGACACCGACGTGCTCTTCCCGCTCTTCGGCCTCCCGCCCCGGCTGGAGGCCGAGCCCACCGAGCCCACCGAGCCTGCCGAGCCCGTCGAGCCCGTCGAGGCCGTCGAGCCCGTCATGGGTCCCGCCGCCGAGTAGCTCCGCGAGGTCCACGGGGTCCGACGCGCCCGGCAGCAGCGCCGAGAGGCCGCTGAACGCCAGCAGTCGGCGCAGTGGCCCGCCGGTGTTCAGCAGCACCACGGCCACCCCGTGCCGGGCGGCGGCCAGCCGCAGCCGGGCGAGTGCGTCGACGACGGCCAGGTCGGGGGCGGTGAGCGCGGCCAGGTCGCAGGTCAGTACGGGGCCGCCCGGTGTGGTCTTCACGATGTCCATGCCGGATAGGACTGCCGGGGCGGCCGCGGCTCATCGGTCGGGTGGCAGAGTGGGGGCGACCGCACCCACCCCGCCCCAGGAGGAGCCCCGTGACGGCTGAGCCCTTGAAGTCCCGCGAGGAATGGCTGGCGTCCCTGCCCCGGATCTACGCGGCGGCGGGCTGCCTGCTGCGGGACGAGTCCGGACGGATCCTGATCGTGAAGGCCGGGTACCGCGAGCACTGGCAGTTCCCGGGCGGCACGATCGATCTCGGCGAGGGCCCGGTCGAGTGCGCCGTGCGGGAGTTGGAGGAGGAGACCGGCATCGTCCGGGAGGCGGGCGAGCTGCTGGCCATCTCCTGGACCCACGCCTCGGACGAACTCGACCACCCCGCCCAGCACTTCATGTTCGACTTCGGGACCGTCCCGGACGGCACCCCCGTGACCGTCCCGGCCGGCGAGCTGGACACCCACCGCTGGGCGCCGGTCGAGGACGCCATGGGGCTCCTCGGCCCGGCCCGCTCGGCCCGGCTGCGGGCGGCGCTGGAGGCGGCCAAGGACGGCCGGGTCCGGATCGTCACCACCCACGTCTCCGGGTTCTGAGCGGAAGTGCCCTGCCCCGGCGGGGAGTTCCGTCCGGGGCAGGGCGTCGTGACCTCACTGCTGCGGCCCGGACTCCTCGTTCCGAGCGGCGATGATGGCGGCGATCGCCTCCGAGACGAAGGTCTCCGTCTCGGACTTGTCCACCTTCAGCCCGGCCAGCACGCCCTGGCCGTTCTCCAGCTCCAGCAGCGCGAGCAGGATGTGCTCGGTGCCGACGTAGTTGTGTCCGAGCTTGAGCGCCTCCCGGAAGGTCAGTTCCAGCGCCTTCTTGCTCTCGGCGTCGAACGGGATCAGTGCGGGCAGCGTGTCGACGGCGGCCGGCAGGGCGGCGGTGACCGCCTCCCGGGCGGCCTGCGGGGTGACGCCCTGGGCGGCGAGCGCCTTCGCGCCGATGCCCTCGGGCTCGGCGAGCAGGCCGAGCAGCAGGTGCGCCGTGGTGATCTCGGCGTTGCCCGCCTTGCGGGCCTCCTCCTGCGAGGCCACCACGACGCTGCGGGCCCGGGGCGTGAACCGGCTGAAGCCCTGGCTGGGGTCGAGGTCGTTCGGGGTGCCCGGGTCCTTGGGGACGAAGCGCTTCTGGGCGGCCTGCTTGCTGACGCCCATGCTGCGGCCGATGTCGGTCCAGGAGGCGCCGGAGCGGCGGGCCTGGTCGACGAAGTGGCCGATGAGGTGGTCGGCGAGCTCGCCGAGGTGGTCGGCGGCGATGACCGCGTCGGAGAGCTGGTCGAGCGCGTCGGTGTGGACCTTCTTGATCGCGGCGATCAGGTCGTCGAGGCGCAGCGGAGTGGTGTTGGGAACAACGGGATTCTCCATGCGTCAACCGTAGGTTGTCGACCCGGAGGTCGTCAACCATCGGTTGACGATGATCACGGCGGCGTCGGGGCCCGCGCTACGCGGCGGGCAGCAGTCGCTCCCGGACGGCGGCGATCCGCTCGGGTGGGACGCCCGCCGCGAGCAGGTAGCCGGCCGGGTCGAACCCGTCGAGCGCGGCCGCCAGGGCGGCCTCGGCGGTGGTCCCGGCCTCGGCGAGCACCGCGTCGATCCGGCGGTACGGGTCCGGCAGGCCCAGCATCCCGTACAGCGGACGGATGTTGGGGCCGCTCAGCAGGTAGTCCTCGGTGATCGCGCCCCGGTCGACCCCGGCCAGGGCGAGCAGCAGCACGGCGGCCAGGCCGGTGCGGTCACGGCCGGCGCCGCAGTGCACGACCACGCCGCCGGGACGGGCGCCGGCGATCGCGGAGATCAGCGCGGCGGCGGCGTGCGGGCAGTGGTCCAGGTACGGGCGAAGCGCGAGCGGGGTGCCGTCCAGCCGTCCGTGGGCCTCCCACCAGGCGGGGCCGGCCAGCTCGTCCAGCGGGACGCGGATCAGCTCGACGTCCTCGGGGAGCGGGAGGAGCGGCTTGTGCTCCTCGGCGTTGCGCAGGTCGACCACGGTGCGGACGCCGTGGTCGAGGAGGGCGTCCCAACCCTCGGCGGTGAGGCGGTCCAGGTTGTCCGCCCGGACTATCGCGCGGTGGGCGGTGAGCCGGCCGGAGGCGGTGGGCAGTCCGCCCAGATCGCGGACGTTCAGGCAGCCGTCCCAGACGAGCGTGCGGTCCACGGTGCTGCTCGGCGCGTGCGTCGTCCGGTACATGGGGCTCCCCGTTTTCTCGTCGGGGGTCCCGTTACCCCCTCGTTATATGACGACTCCCGGGAGATCCGTATGGTTCCTCGCTGTTCGAGTGCTCGGAACCGGTTGTTCAGGGAGGAGGGGAGGGGCGGGAGGGAAGAATCGCGTGGTCAGACGGTGGTCGGGGCCTCGGTCTCGGCGCGGACCAGCCGCTCCATCGGCTCGACCGCGATCTGGCCGAGCATCGAACCGGCCACGATCGCGCCGATCAGGAGGGCGGTGGACAGCCAGGCCATGGTCGACACCGGCAGGGTGAAGGCGCCGACCACCCGGGCCGCGCACTCGGTCAGCAGCGCGGTGCCCCAGATGCCCGAGAACAGGCGCTCGTGGCGGCGGAAGGCCCGCGACCCGGCCGCCCGGCCCTCGACCAGCCGCTGCCAGGCGGCGGAGCGCTCCTGCCGGCCCTTGGTGAGGAAGGGCATCAGCATCGGGGTCATCACCGGTCGGCCGATCAGTGCGGAGACCAGGATCGCCAGCGCCACGGTGCCGCTCAGCCCGCCGTCCTTGGCGATCATCAGCCGGGCGTCGCCGGTGACGAAGGTCAGCGCCAGGCCCGCGAGGTTCACGGTCAGCATCAGGGCGGCCCACAGGTTGAGCCTGCGCTCGCCCAGCAGGCCCAGGACGGTCCGGGCAGCCGGGAAGGCACTGCTCCAGGCCAGCGCGGCGAACTCGCTCAGGCCGAGGGCCGAGTGCAGCAGGTAGTAGCCGGCCAGCGGGGCGGCCACGTCGAGGGCGAGCGGGCGGAGCCCGGAGACCAGCGGGTTGGGCGCCTTGGCACGGGTGGCGCCCGCGGCGGCGTCCCGGGCGGGAGCGGCGACGGCGCTGGTGACGGCGCTGGTGAGGGCGACGGTGCCGGTGACGGCGGTGGCGCTGACGGTCTGGCTCACGGTGGGTTCCTCCCCGGCTGGTGGCCGCGGGCCGCTGCCCGCGTCGTGCCTCCAGTTTTTCCGTCCGGCCCTCCGCCGGAGCAGTGCCGTCCGTTGCGTCATCCGCATGACAGCTGTCATGGTGCGCGTCGTGACACCGCCCCCGACCTGCTGCTTTTCACTCCCCGACGGGGAAGTTCCCACTCCTCGACGGGGAGGGTCCACAGCTCGCGGCCCAGGGTGTCCAGGCAGCGGACGCACGGTGGCGGGCCGGGCGCGTCGGCAGACCCGGCGTCCGGGCGTCCCGGCGGTCCGGACTGCTTCGCCTACCGACAACATAGGCCGGACGGGCCTTCGCGGGCCGTGGGCGAACGGCAGCAGTCCTCGGGACCGTGGCCCCGGACGGACCGGTCCTTCGGCCGGAGCCGAAGCGTTCGCCCGAATGGCGCATCATGTGGCGAGTGCAGAGTGCAGAGCGCCCCGGAGCGGGCACCGACGGCCCCGTCGGCCGGTCCGGACCAGTACCACCCACCGGCCCGCCGCCGGGCCCGGCCCCCGCTCCTCCCGACCTGACCGAGGCGGTCCGGGCCGCGCAGGACGGGGACGAGGAGGCGTTCCGGCTGCTCTTCCGGACTGTCCAGCCGGGCCTGCTGCGCTACCTGCGGGTCCTGGTCGGCGGCCGGCCGCAGGACGCGCAGGACGCCGAGGACATCGCCTCCGAGGCCTGGCTGCAGATCGCCCGCGACCTGCGCGGCTTCTCCGGCGACGGGGACGGCTTCCGCGGCTGGGCCGCCACCATCGCCCGCCACCGCGCCCTCGACCACCTGCGCGCCCGGCGCCGCCGTCCGGTCGCCGACCTGCCCTTCGAGCAGCTGGTCGAGCTGGCGGCAGGGGACGACACCGCGCGCGCCGCGCTGGCCACGGTCGGCACCGCCGACGCCCTGGCCCTGATCTCCCGGCTGCCGCGCGACCAGGCCGAGGCGGTGCTGCTGCGGGTGGTCATGGAGCTGGACGCGGAGAGTGCCGCCCGGGTGCTCGGCAAGCGGGCCGGCAGCGTCCGGATGGCCGCTCACCGGGGGCTGCGGCGGCTGGCCAAGCTGGTCGAGCCGCTCGCGTCCGGGGGTGGCATCCCGGCCGCCCGGCGCGGCGGCGCGACGGCGGGCGCGGGGGCCGGACAGGGCCCTGAAGCCCCGGAGGGCGCCCCCGGAACGGCCCCCGGAGTGAGCGCGGGGGAGGCTGCCGGGCGGCTTGCGGGGAAACCCGCGAAAAAAAGTTCTCCGCAGGGTGTGACAGAACGCCGGGCCGCGACGCTGAAGGACATGAGATGAGCACCAACCGATCCCGTCGGATCGACCGTGACACCGCTGAGCAGCTGCTCGGTGGTGCTGTGGGCGGCCCGTCGGCCGGGCAGGACGCCTCGCTCACCGGACCGGACGGCGGTCCCGGGCAGCTCGCCCGGGTGCTCGCCGCGGCCGCCGCCCCCGCGACGGCCGGCGAACTGGCCGGGGAGGAGGCCGCCCTGGCCGCGTTCCGGGAGGCCGGTCTCACGCCCGACCCGACAGTGACCCCCGCCCGGAGACGATCGATGGCAACCGCCGCGCTGGCCAGGGCCTTCAGCACGAAGGCCACTGCCGTCGTGCTCGGTGCCACCGCGCTGTGCGGTGTCGCCGTCGCCGCCGGCACCGGCAGCCTGCCGTCCGCGCTGGGTGGTGGCCCGTCCGCGCCGGAGCACGGGCTCGCGGGCGAGGGTGCGGTCACCGGCTCCGCGCCGGGCTCGTCGGCCGCAGGCCCGTCCGCAGGCGTGGCCCCGTCCGATGCCGTGGCGTCCGGCTCCGGCCGTCCGTCCGGAACCGCCTCAGCCGGACCGCAGGCGGTCGTCCCGTCCGGCCCCGCGACGCCCGGCACCCCCTCCGCCGAGGGCCGCGGCGGCCACCCGGCCGTCCCGCCCGCCCTGGTCGGCCTCTGCACCGGCTTCACCGCCGGTACGGCCAAGGGCGAGCGCCCGAGCCGGCTGGCCGGCGAGCCGCTGTACGGCCCGCTGGTCTCGGCGGCCGGCGGCGCGGACCGGGTGGCGGACTACTGCAAGGCCGCGATCGGTGACGAGGACGGCGACCACCAGGGCGGCACCGCCCCGACGCGCGACCCCGGCCGCACCGGCTCCGGCGCGACCGCCGGAGCCGGCAAGGGGAACACCGGCGGCGGCCGGACCGGCGGCAGTGGCAACGGGAGCGGCAACGCCAACAGCGGTGGCAACGCCAACAGCGGCGGAAGCGCCGGCAGTGGTGGAAACAGCCAGGACAGCGGCGGCAACGGCCAGGACACCGGCGGCAGGCCGGGCAAGTCCGGCGTGACCGTCCCGCTCGTCCCGCCCGCCCCCGACCCGCAGGACGTCCGCCCAAGCAAGACCGACCGGACCGAGAACGAGCAGTCGGCCGGGAGGTAGCCCTCAGAACTCCGGGTGGGGGGCGAGCGACTCCCCCCGGGCTCGTCGCCCACCTGGAACAGCACCACCGCAGGACCCCGCAGGACCCCGCAGGACCGGCCGGACCGACAGGACCGGCAGGACCGACGGGAAGCAGTACCACCCGAAGACCCCGGGTGGCCGGTCGGCTCCCCCGTGCCCACCGGCCACCT
>NZ_JBHVFE010000209.1:0-14739 GCF_042801945.1 Kitasatospora sp. NPDC057542 | reverse complement strand
GAACCGGTCGTACACCCGCCAACGGAGGGCATCCGCCGGAAGGCGGAGGCCCTCCGGCAGCCGCAACCACCGGGCCGGAGGCGGGTGGAGACCCTCCGGCAGGCCCGACTACCGGCCCGGCGCGGGGCGGACCGGATGCTTGCTCAGGATGGACACCCGGTTGAAGGAGTTGATGGTGATCGCCACCCACACCGCCGCGGATATCTCCTCGTCGCTCAGCACCTCGCGCGCCAGGGCGTACGCGGCGTCCTGGAGCGCCGCGTCCGCCGGGGCCGTGGTCGCCTCGGCCAGCCCGAGCACGGCACGCTCCCGGTCGCTGAAGACCTCGGTGTCGCGCCAGGCCGGGAGCACGCCCAGCCGCTGGGTGGTCTCGCCCTCGCGGATCGCGGCCCTGGTGTGCACGTGCAGGCAGTAGGCGCAGCCGTTGATCTGCGACACCCGGAGGTTGACCAGCTCGATCAGCCGGCGGTCCAGCCCGGCCTCGGCCGCGGCCTCGCGCGCCGCCTCGGCGGCGGCCAGCAGCGCCTTGTAGGCCTGGGGGCTCTGCTTGTCGATGAACACCCGCCGGTCCGTCGGGACCACCGTCACATCACTCACCTGGACTCCTTAGGCTGATCATGCTGTCGCCCGCCACTCTGCCATGGCATGATAGTTGAATATAGAACTAAAAGCACCCCGGGAGGGACCCCACCGTGAGCACCGCCGAGACCGACCTCGTCGAGACGCCCGCCGCCGATCCGCGGGTGGAGGTCCTGCCCGCCCGGGACGTGCCGCTCGGCGGCCCGCGCGCGATGACCGTACGCCGCACCCTGCCACAGCGTTCCCGCACCATGATCGGCGCCTGGTGCTTCGTCGACCACTACGGGCCCGACGACGTCGCGAGCACCGGCGGCATGGACGTCGCCCCGCACCCGCACACCGGGCTCCAGACCGTGAGCTGGCTGTTCACCGGCGAGATCGAACACCGGGACAGCCTCGGCGTGCACGCGTACGTCCGGCCGGGCGAGGTCAACCTGATGACCTCCGGCCACGGCATCGCCCACTCCGAGGTCTCCACCCCGGCCACCACCGTCCTGCACGGCGTGCAGCTGTGGGTCGCCCTGCCCGAGGACCACCGGCACACCGGGCGCGACTTCCGCCACCACGCGCCCGGCCCGGTCGCCCTCGACGGCGGCGAGGCGCGGGTCTTCCTCGGCACCCTCGCCGGCGACACCTCCCCCGTCCCCACCTTCACCCCGCTGCTCGGCGCCGAGCTGATCCTTCGCCCGCAGGCCACCATCACCCTCGACGTCGACCCCGCCTTCGAACACGGCCTGCTGGTCGACAGCGGCGAGGTCCGCCTCCTCGACACCCTGCTGCGCCCCGCCGAACTCGGCTACGTCGCCCCCGGCCACAGCACCCTGACCCTCGCCAACACCGGCGGGGCCGACGCCCGGCTGGTCCTGCTCGGCGGCACGCCCTTCGAGGAGCAGATCGTCATGTGGTGGAACTTCATCGGGCGGTCCCACGAAGACATTACCCGAGCGCGCGAGGAGTGGATGAGCTCCGCGAACCCCGACCGCTTCGGCACCGTACAGGGCTACCCCGGCGACCGCCTGCCCGCCCCGGAGCTCCCCGGCATCCCCCTCAAGCCCCGCGGACGCACCCGCTGACCTGCTGCTTTGCAGGGCGGGGAGCCGGCCGCAGAATCAGCCGAGCTCCCCGCCTCCATACCCCCACCCAGACGCCGATCCGGCACGTCCGAGGCTCCGGTCGCGCGGCTGCCGCTTCACAGGATCCGACAGGCTGCGACCACGTCTACTCGGACCAATGCTGACTCAATGCCGACTTTCCTGACGCTTCGTCAGGTGATCTCGACCGACCTCGGCAGGCATCGAGGCGGCGGGAGCAGAGCGGCGTCGATGACCCGTCGCATGCGCGGCGTCGCCCCTTCGTCCAGAGGCACAGCGCACAGCGACGAGGCCGACGGACGGCTTCGGCCCGGAGCCGCCAACGCACCCGACTACCGGCCGAACTCCGTTCCATTGGCTCGGCCGGGCAACGGGACCAGCCTGGCCTGCGGGTTCGACACCGGCGGTGTTCGCGGAGGAAGGTAGGCGGTTGGCGGCCCTCGCCGGGCGACGGTCGGCGAGGGCCGGCCCGGCAGTGAGGAGCAGCAGTGAGCGATCGAAGCGCGATCGAGTGGACGGAAGCGACCTGGAACCCGACCACCGGATGCGACCGGGTCTCCGCCGGCTGCGACAACTGCTACGCCCTGACCCTGGCCAAGCGGCTGAAGGCCATGGGCGCCGCCAAGTACCAGACGGACGGCGACCCGCGAACGTCCGGACCCGGCTTCGGTCTTGCGCTGCATCCGGACGCGCTCGACGTCCCGAAGCGCTGGCACAGCCCCCGGGTCGTGTTCGTGAACTCGATGAGCGACCTCTTCCACGCCCGGGTGCCGCTCCCGTTCGTCCGGGACGTGTTCCAGGTGATCGCCGACACCCCCCAGCACACCTACCAGGTGCTGACGAAGCGCTCCGTGCGCCTTCGCCGAGTCGCCGACCGACTGGAGTGGCCGGACAACCTCTGGATGGGGGTGTCGGTCGAGGACGAGAGCCAGCTGGATCGCATCGACGATCTGCGAGCCGTCCCGGCCACGGTCCGGTTCCTCTCCCTGGAGCCGCTACTCGGACCGCTGCCGGAACTGGACCTCGACGGCATCGGCTGGGTGATCGCCGGCGGCGAGTCGGGCCCCGGCCATCGCCCGATGGACCCCGCGTGGGTCACCGCCATCCGCGACGCCTGCCAGGCGGCCGGCGTGCCGTTCTTCTTCAAGCAGTGGGGCGGCCGCAACCCCAAGGCTCGCGGCCGTGACCTCAACGGCCGCACCTGGGACGAGATGCCCGTACGAGGACCGCTCGTGGTGCCCTGATCCGGTGCGCCGTGCACGCCCTCTGTTCGCGCCCTGACGATTGTGTGATCCTGCCTCCGGCAGCGACGGCTCACCGTACCGGGGAGACACATGGCGGCACCGAAGGACGTCATCTGGCCACGCGACCCGCACACCGCCGCCAAGCACGCCCTGCTGCGGCGCTACCTCCAGGCCTGGGCACCGATCATGCTCAGCCGCAACGACGTCGTCACCTACGCAGAGGGCTTCGCGGGCCCCGGCGTCTACCGCGACGGCGAACCCGGCTCCCCCGTCGTCGCCCACCAGGTCTTCTCCGGAGCGCTTCGGCGCAGCCCCCGCCGCGTGAAGATGGTGCTGGTCGAGGAGGACGCCCGGCGCAAGACCGAGTTGGAGCACCGCATCGCGGTGGCCGCAGGCACCCACGGGCCCCGGAGCGGCCGGCTGGACGTGCACATAGCCCAGGGCCAGTGCCATCCCGACCTGCTGCAACAGCTCGCCCGAGCCGGCAGTCTGAACCACCCCATGTTCGTCCTGCTCGACGGCTTCGGCGGCCCTGAAGTCCCCTTCCCCCTCCTGCGACGGATCGCCACCCAGCGCCGCAGCGAGGTGATGGTCACCTTCCAACCCGCGTTCCTCGTCCGCTTCGCCGGCAAGGACGAACGCCACCGCGCGGCCGGCGACGCCTTCTTCGGCGACAGCGACTGGCACGGCGTCTTCCAGCAGCCGTCCTCCGCGAAGGCCGCCTACCTGCGCGACCGCTACCGCGAGTCCCTCGGACGCGCCGGGTTCCAGCACACTTTGGTCTTCGAGATGATCGACGAAACCAACCACCTCCTCTACCTCATCTTCGGCACCCGCCACGAGCGTGGCGTGGAGAAGATGAAGGAAGCCATGTGGGTCGTCGACACCACCTCCGGCGTCCGCTACCGCGACCCCAAGGACCCCAACCAGCAGGCCCTCGACCTCGAACTCGAACCCGACACCGGCCCCCTGCGCCGCATCCTGCTCGACCACCTGCGCACCGCCCCGGCCGCCCGCAGCGTCGACCAGCTCAAGAAGTACGCCCTCCTGGAGACCGTCTACCGCCCCACCCAGGTCATACCGCGCCTCAAGAGAATGCGCGACGACCGGGACATCGACGTCTCCCCGGGCCGGATCACCGGAGCCAGCACCGTCACCGCGCTGCACCAGGACGCACTGTTCTGACGAGCGGTCGCGGCGCAGGCCGACGGCGTCGCCACGGTCTCCTGAGCCAGGGCCCGGTGGCGCTACGCCTGCCGCCCCGGCAGCCGCGGCGGGACGGCGACGATGAACGGGCGGGCTCGTCGAGCGTCCGGGCGCCGGCCGAGGAGTCCACCCGTGCGGGGAGCAGGACCCGGGCGCCTCGACCGGTGCGACGATGAGGCTCACTGCCGACGACGGCTCCAGGTGCTCGGCATGCGGCATCCGGGTGCGGCACCGGGTTCGCGTGAACCGGAATCCCAGCGCTGAAGGACTCCGTTGGGAAATCCGCGAAACGGCTGTTCGGGGAGGAGACCGCGCTCGGCGCCGAACTGCCCGCCTTCCTCACCACCGAGGCCTATGCCCGCCACCTCGTACGAATCCGCACCGCGGCCTGAGCCGCCCCACCACGGAGGCAGTACACCATGGACGAGATACGCCGTGTCGCCGTCGTCGGCGCCGGGCAGATGGGCTCCGGCATCGCCGAGGTCTTCGCCCGCGCCGGTCTGGACACCGTCGTCTGCGAGGCCGGCCGGGACGCCCTGCGCGCCGCCCGCAGCCGGATCGACCGCTCCCTGCACCGCGCCGCCGACCGCGGCCGGATCAACGAGGAACAGCGCACCGACGCCTGGGCCCACCTGCTGTTCGCCGACGACCTGGAGTCGCTCGCCGACCGCCAGCTGGTCGTCGAGGACGTCGTCGAGGACGAGCGGGTCAAGGCCGAGGTGCTCACCACCCTGGACAAGGTGCTCGTCGCCGAGGACGCCGTCCTGGCCACCAACACCTCGGCCATCCCGGTCACCCGGCTGGGCATCGCCACCGGCCGCGCCTCCCACGTCCTGGGCCTGCACTTCTTCAACCCCGCCCCGGTGATGCCCCTGGTCGAGCTGGTGTCCTCGCTGCACACCGCCCCGGCCGTCCTCGACCGGGTGGAGGCCTTCACCCGGGACGTCCTCGGCAGGCACGTCATCCACTCGCGTGACCGGGCCGGCTTCGTCGTCAACGCCCTGCTGGTGCCCTACCTGCTCTCCGCCATCCGGATGGCCGAGGCCGGCCACGCCAGCCCCGAGGACATCGACGCCGGTATGGTCCACGGCTGCGCCCACCCCATGGGCCCGCTGCAACTCGCCGACCTGATCGGCCTGGACACCGTCGAGGCGATCGCCCGGTCCATGTACGACGAGTACAAGGAGCCGCTGTACGCCCCGCCGCCGCTGCTCTCCCGCATGGTCGAGGCGGGGCTGCTCGGCCGTAAGAGCGGTCGGGGGTTCCACGCGCACCCCTCGGTGTGACGAGCACGCCCCGCCGACGCCCGGTTCCCGTCAGGGAAGGCCCGGCACCGGCGGGGCGCCGTGCTGCCCATGTGCGGCAGAGCCGCCGCATCGGTGCCTCCAGCGCGGCGAGCCCGTGACGTCAGGCAGTGACGCGTCCGGCCGAAAGGACGTTCTCCCGGAAGCAGTCCGGTCGAGGCCCTTGGTGCGGCACGCCCGGCCCCTCTCGACGCCGCACCCGATCGCGCTCCGCCCCGTCGAGGACGGCCTGGTGGACCGCTCGGGCCAGCCGGGCGCCCCAGACCGACCGCGGGCCGCCGAAGGGGTCGGCCACCCCGCCGTCGACCGGAGTGCGAACGGCCACGCACACGGCGTCGGACGGTGTTCCGGAGCACGAGTAGCCGGCGTCCAGGAGAGCCTGCACTTTCGCCTCGGTGGCCGTCGCCAGCAGGTTCACCAGACCCGCGTCCGCCACCGGCGCAGGCACGACCGCGAGGATGTTGATCGTCCCCGGGACGTACGGACCGGTCGGTGACTCGGTTGCCGCGGCCCAGGTCGGAACGCCGATGCCGGTCGTCACCAGAGCGGCAGCACCGCCGTCCTCACCCCAGGTGCAGTCGTCGACCTCCGCAGCGGTCATCAGACCGACGCCCGGGCCTCGCAATCCCTCGGCCTCCGCCAGCTCCGCCAGGTGCCGCTCCGGATCCATGCGGCTGTAGCCCGGGCGGACCTGGGCGTTCATCACCCAGCCACGCTCGCCGATCCCACCGCCCAGCACGGCGCTGCTGACCATCCGCCAGCCCGGACCGGCCTTCCACACCAACAGGTGACGACACGAGCCGTCCTCCGACCGCGCTGACCGGAGGACGGCAGGTCGCCGAATCTCGGACACCAGGCTGTTCGCTGTGATCACCTCAGAGGCAGGGGGTCAGGCCGGCTCGGTCCAGCGGCGACGTGCGGTGATCACCGGCTGATGAGGCCTTGTGGATCCTAGCCTTCCGAGACCGATCCGCAGGATCCGCGGATTCGCAGCACGAAGGTGTCCGGATTCCGCAGATTGGCCTGCTGGATCCCCGCCCGCCGGCGCGGCAGCCTGGAGCGCACGAGCCCGTCAGGGCAGTTCCGACGCTCACGAGGAGTCCCGTGATCGAGCACCACGTCCGTGTCCACCCCAGTGCCGACCGTCTTCCGCGCGAGGAGCAGCTCGCCTGGAAGCTCGCCTCCGTCGCGACCGGCACCGGGGAACTGGAGCCCGCCAGCGTGGAGATGGCCGTCAACCGGGTGATCGACAACGCCTCGGTGGCGATCGCGTCGCTGCTGCGCAGGCCGGTGGCGGTGGCCCGGTCCCAGGCCCTCGTCCACCCCAGTGCCACCCCGGGGGCCCAGGTGTTCGGCAGCCTGACCCGGGTCTCGCCCGAGTGGGCGGCCTGGGCCAACGGCACGGCCGTGCGCGAGCTGGACTTCCACGACACCTACCTCGCCGCCGACTACTCCCACCCCGGGGACAACATCCCGCCACTGCTGGCCGTCGCCCAGCACACCGGGCGCACCGGCGCCGACCTGCTGCGCGGCATCGTCGCCGCGTACGAGGTCCACGTCGCGCTGGTGCGGGGCATCTGCCTGCACGCCCACCGGGTCGACCACGTCGCACACCTGAGCGCGGCCACCGCCTGCGGCATCGGCGCGCTGCTGCGGCTGCCGACGGAGACGGTGTACCAGGCGGTGCAGCAGGCCGTGCACACCACGACGGCGACCCGGCAGTCCCGCAAGGGTGAGATCTCCGGTTGGAAGGCCTTCGCGCCTGCTTTCGCCGGCAAGGCCGCGATCGAGGCGGTGGACCGGGCGATGCGCGGCGCGACCTCGCCGTCCCCGATCTACGAGGGTGAGGACGGCTTCCTCGCGTGGATGCTCGACGGCCCTCGGTCCGACTACACCGTGCTCCTGCCCGAGCCCGGGGAACCGCGCCGGGCGATCCTGGACACCTACACCAAGGAGCACTCCGCCGAGTACCAGGCCCAGGCGATCATCGACCTGGCCCGGCGACTGCGGGAGAAGACCGGGCCACTGGAGCGGGTGCGTTCGGTGGTCCTTCACACCAGCCACCACACCCACCACGTGATCGGCTCCGGCGCCAACGACCCGCAGAAGTACGACCCGGCTGCCAGCCGCGAGACCCTCGACCACTCGATCCCGTACATCCTCGCCGTGGCCCTGGAGGACGGCGGCTGGCACCACGAGCGCTCCTACGCCCCCGAGCGGGCCAGCCGCCCCGAGACCGTCGCCCTGTGGCGGAAGGTCAGCACGGTCGAGGACCCGCAATGGACCCGCCGCTACCACGACCCCGACCCGGAGCGCCGGGCCTTCGGCGGCCGGGTGGTGATCACCCTGGACGATGGTTCGGTGGTCGAGGACGAGCTGGCCGTCGCCGACGCCCACCCGGCCGGTGGCCGCCCCTTCGACCGCCCCGCCTACCAGCGGAAGTTCCGCACCCTGACGGAGGGCATCGTCACCCCTACCGACCAGGACCGCTTCCTGTCAGCCGCAGCCGGTATCGCCGAGCGGAAGGCCGCCGGCCTCGACGAACTGTTCCCGGCCGTCGACACGGAGGCCGTGCGCGAGTTCGACGACACTCTGCCGAAGGGCCTGTTCTGATGCTGCACACCCGCACCACCGCCTCCGAGCGCCGCCGGGCGTTCCGTGAGCAGCTCGCCTCCGGACGGCTGCTGCGCATTCCCGGCGCGATCAACCCGCTCTCCGCCCGCCTCATCCAGGACACCGGCTTCGACGCGGTCTACCTGTCCGGCGCCGTGCTCTCCGCCGATCTCGGCCTGCCCGACATCGGCCTCACCACCTCCACCGAGATCGCCGCCCGCGCCCAGCAGACCACCAGGGCCACCGACCTCCCGGTCCTCATCGACGCCGACACCGGCTTCGGCGAACCGATGAACGCCGCCCGCACCGTCCAGCTGATGGAGGACGCGGGCCTCGCCGGTCTCCATCTGGAGGACCAGGTCAACCCCAAGCGCTGCGGCCACCTCGACGGCAAGGCGGTCGTGCCCCGCGAGGAGATGGTCCGTCGGATCAGGGGCGCCGTGGACGCCCGTCGCGACCCCGACTTCCTGCTGATGGCCCGCACCGACGCCCGCTCCGTCGAAGGACTCGATGCGGCGATCGACCGGGCGAAGGCCTACGTCGACGCCGGAGCCGATGCCGTCTTCCCGGAAGCCCTCGCCGACATCTCCGAATACGAGGCCTTCCGCGAGGCGGTGGACGTGCCGCTGCTCGCGAACCTCACCGAGTTCGGCAAGACCCCGCTGCTGGACACCCGCACCCTGGAGAGCCTCGGCTACAACATCGCCCTCTACCCGGTCACACTGCTGCGGCTCGCCATGGGCGCGATCGAGGACGGGCTGCACACCATCGCCGCCGAGGGCACCCAGGCCTCCCTGCTGCCGCGCATGCAGACCCGCTCCCGGCTCTACGAACTCCTCGGCTACCAGGAGTACTCGGCCTTCGACTCGGCCGTCTTCGACTTCACCCTCCCGCCCGGCACCTGACCGGCCACCACGTACCGGAGGCACCGACCCATGCCCACCACCGCACCTGAGGTCCATCGCGGCCTCGCCGGTGTCGTCGTCGACACCACGGAGATCTCCACCGTCATCGAGGAGACCAACTCCCTGACCTACCGTGGCTACCCCGTCCAGGACCTCGCCGCCCACCGCTCCTTCGAGGAGGTCGTGTACCTGCTGTGGCACGGCGAACTGCCCGACGACGCCCAGCTGCGCGAGTTCCGGGCCCGCGAGCGCGCCCTGCGCCCGCTCGACCGCACCACCGCCGAACTGCTCGCCCGGCTACCCGAGACCTGCCACCCGATGGACGTGCTGCGCACCGCCGTCAGCTTCTTCGGCGCCGAGGACCCGGCCGAGGACGACGGCCGCCCGGCCCCCAACCTCGCCAAGTCCCTCACCCTGCTGGCCAAACTGCCCACCGTCGTCGCCGCCGACCAGCGCCGCCGACGCGGCCTGGCCCCGATCCCGCCGGACCCGGACCTCGGGTACGCGGAGAACTTCTTCCACATGTGCTTCGGCGCGGTGCCCGCCCCCGAGGTCGTGCGCTGCTTCGAGATCTCACTCGTGCTGTACGCCGAACACAGCTTCAACGCCTCGACGTTCACCGCCCGGGTCGTCACCTCCGCCCTCTCCGACCTCTACAGCGCCGTCACCGCGGCGATCGGCGCGCTCAGTCCCGGCTCACCTCCGCGATGTCGTCCGCCGCGACGGGGGCACCGGACGCCTCGTCCGCAAGCGCGGCGCGCAGGTCGGTGGCGAGGCGCTCTTCGTCGGCCTCGGAGAAGAACTCCGGGTCCACGCCGAACACCTCGGCGATCCGCAGCAGCACGGCGGCGGTGAGCGGGCGCTGGCTGTGCTCGATCTGGTTGAGGTAGCTGGTCGAAATGCCGAGCACGTGGGCCAGTTCGACCTGGTTCATGCCGTGCTCTCGGCGCAGCCGGCGCAGCTTGGCGTGGGCGAAGATCTTGCGCCCGGCGGGACGTGCCATGGTGCGACGCACCCCTCTTCTCTCCTCGACGGGGCGCGCCACCGGGGCGGGTGCAGCACACGGTCTGCACCCGCCCGTTCGGTCTCGCGTCGGTGCGTCAGCCGGCCAGTTCCTCGCGCAGCAGACGTGCGGCGCCGACCAGGCTCTCCAGAGCGGCACGGGTCTCCGGCCAGCCGCGGGTCTTCAGGCCGCAGTCGGGGTTGACCCAGAGCCGCTCGGCCGGGATCGCATCCAGGCCGGCGCGCAGCAGTTCCACGGCCTCCTCGGTGCTCGGCACCCGCGGCGAGTGGATGTCCCACACACCGGGGCCGACCTCGCGCGGGTAGCCCGCCTCGGCGAGTTCGTCGGCCACCTCCATGTGGGAGCGGGTGGCCTCCAGGGAGATGACGTCCGCGTCGAGTTCGTCGATCGCCGTCATGATCGCGCCGAACTCGGCGTAGCACATGTGGGTGTGGATCTGGGTGTCGGCCCGCACCCCCGAAGTGGCCAGCCGGAACGCCTCGGTGGCCCACGCCAGGTACGCCGGGCGGTCGGCGGCCCGCAGCGGCAGGGTCTCGCGCAGGGCCGGCTCGTCGACCTGGACGACCGCCGCGCCCGCCGCCTCCAGGTCGGTGACCTCGTCGCGCAGGGCGAGGGCGACCTGGCGGGCGGTGTCGCCGAGCGGCTGGTCGTCGCGGACGAAGGACCAGGCGAGCATGGTGACCGGACCGGTGAGCATGCCCTTGACCGGCCGGCCGGTCAGGCCCTGGGCGTAGCGGAACCAGTCGACGGTCATCGGGTGCGGCCGGGAGATGTCCCCGGCGAGGACCGGCGGGCGCACGTACCGGCTGCCGTAGGACTGCACCCAGCCGTGCCGGGTGGCGAGGTAGCCGGTGAGCTGCTCGGCGAAGTACTGGACCATGTCGTTGCGCTCGGGCTCGCCGTGCACCAGGACGTCCAGTCCGGCCTTCTCCTGGTACGCGATGACCTCGCGGATCTCGGCCTCCATCCGCTCCCGGTAGGCGGCGTCATCGATCCGCCCGGCCGTCAGATCGGCGCGGGAGAGGCGCAGTTCGGTGGTCTGTGGGAAGGATCCGATGGTGGTGGTCGGCAGCAGCGGCAGGCCGAGCCGGGCGCGCTGGGCCTCGGCCCGCTCCGGGTAGGCCTGGGCGCGGCGGGTGTCGTCGGCGGTGACGGCGGCGGTGCGGGCACGGACGGCGGGGTCGTGGGTGATCGGGGAGGTGGCGCGGGAGGCGAGGTCGGCACGGTTGGCGGCGAGTTCGGCGGTGATCGCGCCGGTGCCCTCGTGCAGACCGCGGGCGAGCAGCGCCGCCTCGGCGGCCTTCTGCTTGGCGAACGCGAGCCAGCGGGCGATCTGCGGGTCGATGTCGCGTTCGAGGGTTGCGTCGATCGGCACGTGCAGCAGAGAGCAGGAGGGCGCGACGTCGACCCGGTCGGCGAGTCCGAGCAGGGTGGCCAGGGTGGAGAGCGACTTCTCCACGTCGTTGATCCAGATGTTGCGGCCGTCGATCACTCCGGCGACCAGCCGTTTGCCGGGCAGCCCGCCCACCGCGGCGAGGTCGTCCAGGTTGGCGGCGGCCGGGCCGGTGAAGTCCAGCGCCAAGCCTTCGACCGGAGCCTTCGCCAGCACCGCCAGCGCCTCGCCGAGCTGGTCGAAGTAGCTGGCGACCAGCAGCTTGGGCCGGTCGGTGAGGGCGCCCAGCTCGCGGTAGGCGCGGGCGGCGGCGTTCAGCTCGGCCGGGGTGCGGTCCTGGACCAGCGCGGGCTCGTCCAACTGCACCCACTCGGCCCCCGCGTCCTTCAGCGCCGCGAGCAGCTGCGCGTAGACCGGCAGCAGCCGGTCCAGGAGGGTGATCGGCTGGAATTCGGCGGCCACCCCGGGCGCCGGCTTCGCCAGCAGCAGGTAGGTCACCGGCCCGACCAGCACCGGCCTGGCGTCATGGCCAAGCGCGAGGGCCTCCTTGAGCTCGCCGACGGCCTTGGCCGGGTTCGCGGCGAAGGCGGAGTCCGGGCCCAGCTCCGGGACGAGGTAGTGGTAGTTGGTGTCGAACCACTTGGTCATCTCCAGCGGTGCGACGTCCTGGGTGCCGCGCGCCATGGCGAAGTAGCCGTCCAGCGCGTCGACTTCGACTGCCTCCCGGTGCCTGGGCGGGATCGCGCCGACGGCGACGGTGGTGTCCAGCACGTGGTCGTAGAGCGAGAAGTCCCCGGTCGGGACCTCCTCGATGCCGGAGTCGGCGAGCTGCTGCCAGTTCCCGCGGCGCAGGTCGGCGGCGGTGGCCAGCAGGGCGTCGGCGGTGACCGTGCCCTTCCAGTACCCCTCGACGGCCTTCTTGAGCTCCCGACCCCGGCCCTGGCGGGGGTAGCCGTACACGGTCGCGATTGCCGCGGCTGCGGACTTCGTAGTCAAGGGACTCTCCTTCGCGAGTCTGTCTCCTCAAGTACCCGGGGACGGGGCGAGGGCGCGAAGGGATGACGAACCGGGCGGCGGCCGTCACGGAACGTACGGGCCTGATCTGCCTGGTATGGTCGCCGACCCGCCCACGAGGTCACCGGATAGCCGCACGCAGGTCGTCTGCGTACGGGCAGTGGCAGGTCTTCGGACTCGCGGGCACGCCCACCCCATGAAAGGCGGACACCTACTGGCCGTCGCTTCCCAGACCCTCCCGGGCCCAGTGCATATGACGGCGGTTGTTCCCACTCACCGCTGCGGGGCAGTCCCGGATTCCCACCGGGTTCCCTCTTACGACGCGCCTGCCTGGCGGACAGGGCGAACCGGCTGCCTGATCAGCTTATGCGCAAACAGTTGGGACTGACGCGGAGATCGTGGAACATGTCCGCATGATGAGACCCCATCGCGGCCCGCGGGCCGACGGTCAGGTTCGCGGCGAGGTGCCCGGCGTGCGTGGCAGGGCAGCGCGAATGTCCGCGATCAGTTGGGGCACGCCGCGACCCGGGCCCAACTGACCCTCCAGTCGCTCGATCTGGTCGGCGGGAATGCTCGCCAGCACCCGTTGGGCTTCACCCAACAGCTGCCGTCCCCGGCGGAGGTCGAGCTTCATCCCGGCGACCTGCGCCTGCGCCCCGCCCAGCTGGCGGCGTGCGGATTCCAGTCCGGCGTGCTGTTCCGGGGTCAGGACGACGACGTCGACCCCGTTCAGCGTCATCGTCCGGTGCTTCGCAGGCTTGGGCACGATGGTGACCTTTCGGTTCAGGAGTGCGCCTGCCCCGTGGGCTGAGCGACGGTTTGCGGCCCCAGCGTGACATCCGGACCGTGATGGGCCTCGAAATGCACTGTGGGCTCGAAGTTGGCGCGGCGGGCCGCTCGGCGGAAGACGGTCAGGACGGCCGGCCCGACGACGAGCACGGCGGTCAGGGTGGTGACGGCTCGGCCGGTGTCCCAGCCGAGCGAAGTGGCGAGGTCGAAGAGCAGGTAGCGATGCCACTGCTCGGTGAAGGGCAGGCCGGGGAGGTAGGCGATGGAGCTGTTCGGGTCGGTCGAGAACGGCCAGAAGGACAGGTTCAGCAGGAAGCCGAAAAGGTAGCCGGAGAAGGCCCCGTACACGGCCAGCATCGGCACTTCCCAGCCCCGCCGGGCCTTCGGCAGCAGCCCGGCGAGCATGCCGACGAAGGCGCAGCCGAACATCTGGTAAGGCATCCAGGGGCCGACTCCGCCGGTGAGCAGGGCTGAGGCGAACAGCGAGGTGCAGCCGAGGGTGAAGCCGAAGCCGGGGCCGAAGACGCGGCCCGCCAGGACGAGGGTGAAGAAGACCGTCTCCACTCCGGCGGTCCCGGCGCCGAGGGGCCGGAGTCCGGCGTTGACGGCCGAAAGCACGCCGAGCATGGCGAGGGCCTTGGCGTCGATGCCGCCGGCCGAGATCTCGGCGATGACGACGGCGAGTACCAGGACGAGCAGCGCTCCGAAGATCAGCGGCGGGGCGTAGTTGGAGCCGAACTTTCCGGGGGCGACGACGAACGGCCAGGTGAAGGCGACCAGGCCGATGAAGGCGGCCAGGGCGACGACGACGCGGGCCCGGCCGGGGATCCGGACGGCGGTCATCGGGTGGCCTCCGCCGTTTCCAGGGCCGCCCCGACCTGCCGTGCCGTCAGATAGGCGAGTGGGGCGAGGATCTTGGCGGTCTGCGGGGCGAAGGTCGGCGAGGCGACGATGACCTCGGCGGTGGGGCCGTCGGCGACGATCTCGCCCTCGGCCATCACCACGACGCGGTCGGCGGCAGAGGCGACGAACTCGACGTCGTGGGTCGAGACGACGACCGTACGGCCTTCGGCGGCGAGGGCGTCCACGATGCCGGTGAGCGCCTCCTTCGCGTGGTAGTCGAGGCCTCGGGTGGGTTCGTCCAGCAGCACGACCCGTGGTGCGGCGGACAGTTGGATCGCCAGGACGAGGGCCAGCTTCTGCCCCTCGGAGAGGTCCCGGGGGTGGGTGTCGTCCGGGATCCCTGGGGCCAGGCGGTCGAGGATCTGCCGTGCGGTCGGCCCGCCGGCGCCATCGGCTTCGAGGTCGCTCTGGGCGAGTTCCTGGGCGACCGTCTCCAGGTACAGCAGGTCGGTGGGGGTCTGCGGGACGAGTCCGACCAGCTGCCGGGCCCGGGCCGCGGGCAGGCGCTTGGGGTCCGCGGCCGGGCCGCCCCCGGCTCCGGTGACCTTCACGCTGCCGCCCTGGCGGGGCCCGGAGCCCTGGAGGGCCCAGAGCAGCGAGGACTTGCCGGAGCCGTTGCGGCCCATCAGCGCCGTGACCTCGCCCGCGCGCAGTGCCAGCCGGACGTCCCGGAC
>NZ_JBHVFE010000208.1:0-14768 GCF_042801945.1 Kitasatospora sp. NPDC057542 | reverse complement strand
CAGGCCCCCGACCGGGCGGCGACGGCCGCGTTCACCGGGTACGGCGTCTCGACCGGCAGCAGCACCGGGCTCCCGCCCCGGGCTTCGCGACCGGTCGCTGCGCGCGGCTCGGACGCGGCGTGGCGGCGTGGTGTTCGGCACGGGCGGCACGGTGCCGGGCGCCGGTCCGGGGGCGCCAGGGGTTCTCGGTTCGGGGGCGTGCCGTAGGCTCACGGGAAAATCGTTGCGCCGGAGCCGCGCGGACCACGAGCGGGGCGGGGAGTACCCAGAGCAGATGAGCACGGCATCGAGCACCGAGTCGTCCAGCACCCAGTCCGAAGCGCCCGGCGCGGCACCGGCGGAGGCCTCCGAGGAACGGACGGGCCGGCGGCCCGGACGGTTCGGGGCGCTGGTGGACCGCTTCGCGCCCGCGCTGGGCGCGTACGCGGTGGTCAAGGCCATCGGCCTGACCGTCTTCATGCTGCTGCTCTCGCACACCGGCGACTACCTGAAGAAGCAGCCGGGCCGCGGCGGCGGTGCCAACGCCTGGGACGTGCTGGGCACCTGGGACGGCGTCTGGTACCAGCGGATCGCCGAGAACGGGTACAACCCGCAGCTGATCCCGCTGCACGGCTTCCCGCTGGCCACCTACTACGAGAACTCGGCCGCCTTCTTCCCGCTCTACCCCTGGCTGATGCGGCTGGTCGGCGCGGTCACCGGGCTCGGCCCGTACGGCTCCGGGATCGTCGTCTCGGTGCTCGCCTCGCTGGCCGCCGCGGCCGGGATCTTCGCGGTCGCCGAGCGGCTCGGCGGCTTCCGGGCGGGTGTGATCGCGGCGGTGCTCTGGGGGCTGTTCCCGGGCTCCGGCGTGGAGTGGGCGGTCTACTCGGACTCGCTGTTCGTCGCGCTGTCCGCCTGGGCGTGCTACTGCGTGATGACCCGCCGCTGGCTCGCGGCCGGCCTGCTGGCGCTGGTCGCGGGGCTCAACCGGCCGACCGCCGCCGCGCTGATCGCCGCCGTCTCGATAGCCGCGCTGGTCGCGCTGGTCCGCCGCACCGACGGGGTGGCCCGCCCGCTGACCGCGATGCTGATCACCCCCTGGGGTCTGATCGGCTACATCGCCTGGGTCGGCTGGAAGATGGGCGACTGGGGCGGCTACTTCAAGCTCCAGCAGGGCGCCTGGAACCGCTACTTCGACGGCGGCGCCTCCACCCTGCGCACGATCATGGACGTGATCACCGGCCACTGGGACTTCTGGCAGTCCAACCCCGTCCCGGACCTGATCGCGATCGCCCTCCTGATGGCCCTGCCCGGGCTGCTGGTGCTGCTCTGGCGCACCCGGCCGCCGCTGGTGCTGTGGGTCTACACCGCGCTCACCATCCTCACGGCGCTGAGCAGCAACCAGATCTTCGGCAACATCTCGCGCTACCTGCTGCCCGCCTTCCCGCTCTGCATCGGCCTGGCGGTGGCGCTGCGCCGGCTGCGGACCTCCTCGCTGGCCGGGCTGCTGGCGATGCCGGTCCTCGCGGCGGGCTGGTACGCGGGGTATGCGCTGTTCGAGTTGGGCATCCCGTAGACCCGGCGTTGGTTGGCAACGGGATCATCCGGCAGCAGACGGGCCGTTGCTAACCTCGGACGCATGACGACGACCCCGCCGCCCGTGCGCCAGATCCGCGACATCTCCGGGCTGATGGACCACGCGAGCCACGTGCTGGCCACCCGGATGGCGGCCGCCTTCACCGAGCTCGGGATCACCCCGCGCGCCTACTGCGTGCTGTTCCACGCGCAGGAGGCCGAGCGCACCCAGATCCAGCTGGCCGAGCTGGCGGACCTGGACAAGACGACCATGGTGGTCACCGTCGACGAGCTGGAGAAGGCGGGCCTGGCCGAGCGCCGCCCGTCCGCGACCGACCGGCGGGCCCGGATCGTCTCGGTCACCGAGGCGGGCGAGCAGGCCGTGGTGCAGGGCACCGCGATCGCCGACCGGGTGCACCGCGAGCTGCTGGAGTCGCTGCCCCGGGCCGAGCGCGAGGTGTTCGTCTCGGCCCTGACGCACCTGGTGGAGGGCCATCTCGCGGAGCCGGTCGAGGTCGAGCGCACCGTTCGCCGCGCCCGCCGCTCCCGGGGCTGACCCTCCCCGGCTGCTACTCGAAGGCCCTGCGCCGGCCTGCCGCGTCGGCCTCGAAGCGCGGATGTGCCCACCAGGTGTAGTCCTGAGATAGATAGTCCCTAACAAAACGATCTGATAGCGTCCTACCCGGTACTCGACGAACCGGGAGAATCGCCATGACCACGCACGCCCCGGCCGCGCCCGGGCCGGCTTCCGCAGCACCCGCCCGCTCCCGCGCCCTCGCCCTCGCGGTGCTCTGTGCGGGAATGCTGATGATCATCCTGGACGGCTCGATCGTCACCGTGGCGCTGCCCGCGATCCAGGACGACCTGCACTTCTCGCCCGCCGACCTCACCTGGACGGTCAACGCCTACCTGATCGCCTTCGGCGGCCTGCTCCTGCTGGCCGGCCGGCTCGGCGACCTGATCGGCCGCAAGCGGGTGTTCGTCGCCGGGCTCACCCTCTTCACCGCCGCCTCGCTGCTCTGCTCCCTCGCCACCGGGCAGGAGATGCTGATCGCCGCCCGTTTCCTCCAGGGCGTCGGCGGCGCGATGGCCTCCGCGGTCAGCCTCGGCATGATCGTCACGCTCTTCCCCGAGCCGGCCGGGCGCGGCCGGGCGATCGGTGCGTTCAGCTTCGTCGGCGCGGCCGGCGCCTCGATCGGCCAGGTCCTCGGCGGGGTGCTCACCGAGGCGCTCGGCTGGCACTGGATCTTCCTGATCAACCTGCCGCTGGGCCTGGCCGCCGTCCTGCTGTCCCTGCGGCTGCTGGAGTCCGACCGCGGCCCCGGCCTGCGCGCCGGCGCCGACGTCCTCGGCGCCGTGCTGATCACCGCGGCCCTGATGCTCGGCATCTACACGATCGTCGGCACCGGTGAGCACGGCTGGGCCTCGGCCCGCACCCTCGGCCTCGGAGCGCTCTCGCTCGTCCTGCTGGCCGGCTTCCTGCTCCGCCAGGCCAGGGCTGCCCAACCCCTGCTCCCGCTGCGGATGTTCCGCTCGCGCAACGTCTCCGGCGCCAACGCCGTGCAGGTGCTGATGGTCTCCGCGCTGTTCGCCTTCCAGATCCTGGTCGCGCTCTACCTGCAGAACGTCCGTGGTTACGGCGCCGCCGCCACCGGCCTCGCGATGCTCCCGGCCGCGCTCGCCATCGGCACCGTCTCGCTCACGCTCTCCGCCCGGCTGAACGCCCGCTTCGGCGAACGCCCGGTGCTGCTGGTCGGGCTGCTCCTGTTGGTCGCCGCCCTGGCGCTGCTGACCCGGCTGCCCGCGGACTCGCACTACGCCCTCGACCTGCTGCCCACCATGCTGCTCGCGGCCGGCTTCGGCCTGGCGATCTCGGCGCTCACCGTGCTCGGCATGTCGGGTGCCGGGCCGGCGGACGCGGGCACCGCCTCCGGGCTCTTCAACACCACGCAGCAGGTCGGCGGCGCGCTCGGGGTCGCCGTCCTCACCACCCTCGCCGACGGTCGCGCCGGAGCCCTCGCGGCCGCCGGGCAGCCTGCCGTCGAGGCCCTCACGGCCGGCTTCCGGCTCGCCTTCGCTGTGGCCGCGGGCCTGCTGACGGTGGCTCTGCTGCTCGCCGCCACCGTCCTGCGGCCGACCGGGCATCAAGACTGACGGATCGTCAACACGCCTCGCCCCGGCCGGCGTTGCGCCGCGCTCGGGGCGGAGGCGTTCGGGCCGCCGGTGTTACGGCCAGACCAGGCAGTACAGCTGGTGCCCGGCCTCGTGCAGCCGGTTGGCGAAGTCCTGCCACTCGTGCAGCATGCTGTAGATCACGAACGCGTCCCGCGGCCCGCGCCGGTCCGGCACGGTGGACCAGATGAAGGCGGCGGCGCCGAGCTCGGTCTCGTCGGCCTTGCGCAGCGGCTCGACGACGTTGTGGGGGAGCTGGACGACGGCGTAGTCGGGGTGCAGCACGACCAGCTCCAGCGGCGGCACCTGGTGCAGCGGGACGCCCTGGATGCCGGTGAGCACCATGGCGCTCATCGTCTCCGGTTTGATCTTGGTGGAGAGGTGGCCGGTGGGGGAGCCGCTGGTCTCCATGAGGTCGCCGAGCCGCCCCAGCGCGCCGAGCTCGCCGGCGTCCAGGCCGAGCCCTCCCGGGCCGAGGGCGGTGGGGACTCTGGCGGCCGTCGCGCGGTCCGGGGCTCCGAAGTACTTGTACGTCACCCCCACGCGTCCCTCACCCCGCCTCTCACCGCCGCGACGACCACGACCCGTCCCCGCTCCCGTACCCCCGCGTGCGGCCTCGGCGGGCCGGCGGGAGCCCCCCGTAGCCTCGTCGTAGCCGTCCTGCGCCTCGGACACTCGGACCATCCTCACCGGAATTCGCCGGAATCGACAGACCCCCGCACACCCGGCGCCCACCGGACGTGCTCCTTACCCGTCATGCGCCGCCGTACCCACTCGCGGTACGCGGCAGTCCTCTCCACACCCCTGCACACAGACCGGAGCGCCTGCGCACTCTGTGTACACAGTCTGACTGGTCCCCGGTCCGGTGCAGTCAGCGCCCCTGCTGTACGGACAACCGTACAGACAACGGTGCCCGGATCATCGTTCCAGATGATCGGGTCGGACATGCAGAGTGCGAGGACACGATTTGAGACCATGTCTTTTGTGAGCTACCCCTACGAAGCCCCCCAGTCCCAGTCGCTGTTCGACCGCGCCTCCGTGGTGACGCCCGGCGGCGTCAACTCCCCGGTGCGCGCCTTCCGCGCGGTCGGCGGCACGCCGCGCTTCATGGTGTCCGGCACCGGCCCCTACCTGACCGACGCCGACGGCCGCGAGTACGTCGACCTGGTGTGCTCGTGGGGCCCGATGATCCTCGGCCACGCGCACCCCGCGGTGATCGACGCCGTCCAGCAGGCCGTCTCCCGCGGTACCTCCTTCGGCACCCCCGGCCAGGGCGAGGTCGAGCTGGCCGAGGAGATCGTCGCCCGGGTCGCCCCGGTCGAGCAGGTCCGCCTGGTCTCCTCCGGTACCGAGGCCACCATGTCGGCGATCCGGCTGGCCCGCGGCTTCACCGGCCGGGCGAAGGTGGTCAAGTTCGCCGGCTGCTACCACGGTCACGTGGACGCGCTGCTGGCCGCCGCCGGTTCCGGCGTGGCCACCTTCGGCCTGCCGGACACCCCGGGCGTCACCGGCGCCCAGGCCGGCGACACCATCGTGCTGCCGTACAACGACCTGGCCGCCGTCGAGCAGGCCTTCGCCGCCCACCCGGGCGAGATCGCCTGTGTGATCACCGAGGCCTCGCCCGGCAACATGGGCGTCGTCCCGCCGCTGCCGGGCTTCAACGGCGGCCTGGCCCGGCTCTGCCGGGAGAACGGCGCGCTGTTCATCTCCGACGAGGTGATGACCGGCTTCCGCGTCTCCAGGGCCGGCTGGTACGGCCTGGAGGCCGCGAACGAGGGCTGGGCGCCGGACCTGCTGACCTTCGGCAAGGTCATGGGCGGCGGCTTCCCGGCCGCGGCCTTCGGTGGCCGCGCCGACGTGATGGCGCACCTGGCCCCGGCCGGCCCGGTCTACCAGGCGGGCACCCTGTCCGGGAACCCGATCGCCACCGCGGCCGGCCTGGCCCAGCTGCGCGGCTGCACCGACGAGGTGTACTCGACGGTGGACAAGGTCGCCGCCGAGGTCTCCGGCCTGGTCTCCGACGCGCTCGCCAAGGAGGGCGTGGCGCACCGGCTGCAGACCGCCGGGAACATGTTCTCGGTGTTCTTCACCGAGGCCCCGGTCACCGACTACGACGAGGCCAGGACCCAGGAGGCGTACCGTTTCACCGCCTTCTTCCACGCGATGCTGGCCGAGGGCGTCTACCTGCCGCCGTCCGCCTTCGAGTCCTGGTTCGTCTCGGCGGCCCACGACGAGCGGGCGATCGAGCGGATCGCCGCCGCCCTGCCGGCCGCCGCGCGCGCCGCTGCCGCCGCCACGGCCTGACCCGCCACGGCCCGAACCCGATTTCCAGGAGTAGTCGAGAAGTGAGCGCCAAAGAGATCACCGTCGTCCACGTGATGCGGCACGGCGAGGTGCACAACCCGGAGGGCATCCTGTACGGGCGCCTGCCGGACTACCACCTGTCCGAGCTGGGCCGGAAGATGGCCGACCGGGTCGCCGAGGACCTGGCCGAGCGGGACGTCACCCACGTGGTGGCCTCCCCGCTGGAGCGGGCCCAGGAGACCGCCGCGCCGATCGCCGAGGCGCACGGCCTCGACCTCGCGGTGGACGAGCGGCTGATCGAGGCGGAGAACATCTTCGAGGGCAAGACCTTCGGGGTCGGCGACGGTTCGCTGAGGAACCCGGGCTACTGGAAGTACCTCACCAACCCGTTCAAGCCCTCCTGGGGCGAGCCGTACCTCGACCAGGTGGTGCGGATGATGGGTGCGCTCGGTGCGGCCCGGGACGCCGCGCGCGGGCACGAGGCGGTCTGCGTCAGCCACCAGCTGCCGATCTGGATCCTGCGCTCCTTCGTCGAGCGCCGCCGGCTCTGGCACGACCCGCGCAACCGGCAGTGCTCGCTGGCCTCGCTGACCAGCTTCACCTTCGAGGGCGACAAGATCGTCTCGGTCGGCTACCGCGAGCCGGCCCGCGACCTGCTGCCCGCGCATCTGGTGGGCAAGGGGCGCAAGGGCGACAAGCCGGTGGGCAAGAGCTTCGGCGCCTAGTCCCCCATAAGCGGTACGTAAGTATGACTTCGGGTCACTTGGCAAACGCTGGGTGACCCGAAGTCGTCGCAGGTCAGAGCGGGTGCGACGCGCAAGGCAGGACCCCCCCGAACCTGCCCGGAACTCCATGCGAAACTTTTCACATGTCTGCCATGACGCGCCCCCGTCCCCGTGTCGCCGCAGCAGCCGTCGCCACCGTCGCCGCTGCCGCGCTCGCCCTCACCGGCTGTTCCTCCGCGGGCTCGTCGGGTAGCGGCGAGGGCCAGGTCGGCTTCGTCACGGTCAAGGGCACCAACCTGTCGAAGGCGGAGGCCGGCAAGCGCGGGGACGCGCCGGACATCTCGGGGGAGACACTGGAAGGCACCCCGGCCAAGCTTTCCGACTACCGGGGCAAGGTCGTCGTGCTGAACGTCTGGGGCTCCTGGTGCGGCCCGTGCCGGGCCGAGGCGAAGAGCCTCCAGGACGTCTCGGAGAAGTACAAGGACCAGGGCGTCCAGTTCCTCGGCATCAACACCCGGGACACCGAGAAGCAGAACGCCGTCCGCTTCGAGCAGGAGCAGGGCGTCACCTACCCGAGCCTCTTCGACCCGGCCGGCACCCAGCTGCTCAAGTTCCCCAAGGGCAGCCTCAACCCGCAGTCCATCCCGACCACCCTGATCATCGACCGGGACGGCAAGCTGGCCGCCCGCGCCGTCGGCGGCACCACCGAGGACGCGCTGGAGTCGATCCTCCAGCCGGTGGTCGCGGAGCAGAAGCAGTGAGTCTGCCGCAGCAGCTCGCCGACGCCACCTCGACCGTTCAGAGCGGCGCGCTGCTGGCCGCCGCCCCGGTCGCGCTGGTGGCGGGGCTGGTGTCGTTCTTCTCGCCGTGCGTGCTGCCGCTGGTCCCCGGCTACCTGTCGTACGTGACAGGCTTCTCCGCCGCCGACCTCGCGGACGCCCGCGGCTCGCGGCGCGGCCGGATGCTGCTCGGCGTGGTGCTGTTCATCCTCGGCTTCACCGCGGTGTTCGTCTCCACGGGCGCCCTGTTCGGCTACTTCGGCCAGGAGCTCCAGGACTACAAGCGGGTCATCAGCATCGTGCTGGGCTCGCTCACCGTGGTGATGGGCCTGGCGTTCATGGGCCTGGTGCCCGGGCTGAGCATGCGCGAGGTCCGCTCGCACCGCCGTCCGGCGGTCGGCCTGCTGGGCGCCCCGATGCTCGGGGTGGTGTTCGGCGTCGGCTGGACCCCGTGCATGGGCCCGACCCTGACCGCCGTGCAGAACCTGGCCCTCAACCAGGCCGACGCCCAGCGTGGCGCGCTGCTGACCACCTTCTACTGCCTGGGCCTCGGCGTACCGTTCATCCTGGCCGCGGTGGCCTTCCGTCGGGCGCTGGGCGCCTTCGGCTGGGTCAAGCGGCACTACCCGCTCGTCATGAGGATCGGCGGCGGCATGCTCGTCGCGGTCGGTCTGCTGCTCGTCACCGGGATCTGGGACTCGATGATGAGCCAGCTGCAGTCCTGGACCGCCGACTTCCAGATCGGAATCTGACCGTGAGCAACACCACGACCGAGACCGAGCAGCCCCCGGCGCCGGACGACAGCGCCGCCGAGCGGCTCAGCACCGCGCCGGTCGAGTCCGAGGGCCCGACCGGCATAGGGGCGTTCGGCTGGGCGCGCTGGATGTGGCGCCAGCTGACCTCGATGCGGGTCGCCCTGATCCTGCTCTTCCTGCTGTCGCTGGCCGCCATCCCCGGCTCGCTGATCCCGCAGTACCAGAACGGCCAGGGCCAGCTGAAGGTCGAGGCCTGGAAGACGCAGCACTCCACGGTCGCGCCGATCTACGAGAAGCTCCAGCTGTTCGACGTCTACAGCTCGGTCTGGTTCTCCGCGATCTACATCCTGCTGTTCGTCTCACTGGCCGGCTGCATCGTCCCGCGCACCTGGCAGTTCGTCGGCGTGCTGCGCTCCCAGCCGCCGGCCGCGCCGCGCAACCTGACCCGGATGCCGGTGCACGCGGCCTGGCGCACCGAGGCGGACGCCGACAAGGTGAACGCCGCCGCGCACCGGCTGCTGCGCAAGCGCGGCTTCCGGGCCCACCTGTCCGGCGGCGCGGTGGCGGCCGAGAAGGGCTACCTGCGCGAGGTCGGCAACCTGCTGTTCCACCTGTCGCTGTTCGCGCTGCTCGGCGGTTTCGCCTGGGCCAGCCTGGCCTCGGGCACGGGCGGCAAGCTGATGGTCCAGGGCGAGGGCTACTCCAACACCATCACCCAGCTCGACGACTTCAACGGCACCCGGTTCTACGGCAGCCAGGACCTCGACCCCTTCTACCTGAAGCTGGACAGCTTCACCTCGAAGTTCCAGACCAAGGGCGACCAGATCGGCGCCGCCCGGCAGTTCACCGCGAACGTCGAGTACTACGAGGGCAGCGACGAGTCGAAGCTGAAGAAGTCGACGATCGAGGTCAACCACCCGCTGGAGATCGGCGGCAGCAAGGTCTACCTGATCGGCCACGGCTACGCCCCGGTCGTCACCGTCAAGAACGGCAAGGGCGACGTCGTCTACCGGGGCGCCGTCCCGTTCCTGCCGCAGGACGGCAACCTGACCTCCACCGGAGTCGTGAAGGTCTCCGACTACGGCGTGGGCCCCGACGGCAACAAGACCCAGATGGGCTTCTCCGGCTTCTTCCTGCCGACGGCGCCGCTGAGCTTCGAGGGCACCGGCCCGCGCTCGCTGTTCCCCGGTGACGCCGACCCCGAGCTGGTGCTGAACGCCTTCGCGGGCGACCTCGGCACCGACTCCGGCCTGCCGCAGAACGTCTACCAGCTCAACACCCGCAAGCTCACCCAGCTGACCCAGGACGGCCAGCCGGCCAAGGCCCGGCTCAAGCCCGGCCAGGCCTGGGAGCTGCCCGACGGCTACGGCTCGGTGACCTTCGAGGGCTACAAGCAGTGGGCCAGCTTCAACGTCTCGCACCGCCCGGGCAACTCGATCGCCCTGGCCGGCGGGGTGCTGGCGATCCTCGGCCTGATCGGCTCGCTGTTCATCCAGCGCCGCCGGATCTGGGTGCGGGCGGTCGCCCTGCCGGGCGGCGGCACCCAGGTGGAGCTGGCAGGTCTGGCCCGCAGCGAGTCGGCGAAGATCGCCGAGGAACTCGCCGAACTCGCGGTCGACCTCCAGGACGACGCCCCGGCGTCGGAGGACGAGGACGACAACGCCGAAACGGACGTACCCGAGGAGGCCGGGGCCCCCACAGCCCCGGAGACGTCCTCGGACCCCGAAGTCCCTGCCGACCAGAACTCCAAGGAGTAGACGGTGCAACTCGCCTCGGCGGTCGACCCCCAGCTGGCCGACCTCTCCAACAAACTGATCTATTCGGCGATGGTGGTCTACACCCTCGCCATGTTCGCCCACATGATCGAGTGGACCTTCGGCAGCCGGGGCGCCGTCGCCGTCCGCTCGACGGAGCAGTCGGTCAGCCTGGCCGAGACCGTCGCCGCCGCGGACACCAAGGCCGCCAAGAAGGTCACCGTCACCGTGGCGGGGGCCGGCGGCGGCACCACGACGCTCACCCGCACCGCGGTCGCGGGCGAGGGCGCGACGGTGGTCACCAGCGGGCGCGGCGCGGACGAGGAGGACGGCCCGGGCGCGGCCGGCACCAACGAGAAGGCCGACCTGGCCGGCCGGATCGCCGTCTCGCTCACCGTGCTGGCGCTGCTGCTGCACGGCGGCGGCATCGTCGCCCGCGGCCTGTCGGTCTCCCGCTGGCCGTGGGGCAACATGTACGAGTTCTCCTGCGCCTTCGCCTTCGCGATGACGGGCGCGTACCTGGTGCTGCTGGGCGCGAAGAAGAAGGTCCGCTGGCTCGGCCTGCCGGTCGTCCTCGCGGTGCTGCTGACCCTGGGCATCGCCACCACGGTGCTGTACACCGACTCCGAGCAGCTCGTCCCGGCGCTGCACTCGCCGTGGCTGGCGATCCACGTCTCCACCGCGATCTTCTGCGGCGGGGCGTTCTACGCGGCGTTCATCGCCACGCTGCTGTACCTGTTCCAGGACTCGTACCGCAAGCGGGTCGACGCCGGTAAGTACGACTTCCTGCGGCCCGGGGCGGTGCGGTCGCACGACGGCCAGAAGTACTCCCAGGTCCGGATCCTGATGGCCCGCGTCCGGGTGTCGGTCTGCAACCGCCTGCCCGCCGCGTCGACCTTCGACAAGCTGTCCTACCGGGTCAACGCCCTGGTCTTCCCGCTCTGGACCTTCACCATCATCGCGGGCGCGATCTGGGCCGAGGCGGCCTGGGGCAAGTACTGGGAGTGGGACCCGAAGGAGACCTGGTCGTTCATCACCTGGGTCGCCTACGCCTGCTACCTGCACGCCCGTGCGACGGCCGGCTGGAAGGGCCGCAAGGCCGCCTACCTGGCGCTGGCGGCGTTCGCCTGCTGGCTCTTCAACTACTACGGCGTGAACATCTTCGTCACCGGAAAGCACTCCTACGCGGGGATCTGACCGGGGCACACAGTCACCCACCGGCCCGGCTCTCTCCCACAGGTAGCCGGGCCGAGGTGCAACAGGGGTAGTGCGTGCCGGCCGCCGGTCGGTGCGAGAGGGAATTGAGGAGGAAATCGCGCAATGGAGTGCGACGAGGTCATGCTGACCGTCCGAATCACCGCCGCCGAGCGCATGCTGCTCCGCAGGCTCGCCCAGGGACACCGGAGCGACGTGTCCGAGGTGGTGTCCGACGCGCTGCTGGACATCATCCCCACGCTCAGCGCGCCGGGGGACGCCTACCGGCTGCTGGAGGCGCTGGCGATGCCCGCGCCGTGCGCCCTGACGGTCTGGTTGCCGACCCCGCTGGCCGACCTGCTGGTGCCCGGCGCGGCCCGGATCGCGCAGATCACCGACGTCCGGGTCGAGTCGGCCAGCGCCGCCCTGGGCGCGGCGCTGCGGCTCTGGCTGGCCCAGGACCCGGCCCGGCTGGCGACCAACCTCAGCGTGATGCACGCGGGCCGGCCGGCCGCCCTGGTGGCCGCCTGACGGGTCCGGGCGTGCCTCAGCTCGCCAGCGGCAGCCGGGTGCCGCCGAGGCCCGGCGCGGCGGGGCGGCCGTCGTAGGCGTCCCGCCGCACCGGCACCGCCGGGCCCTCGGCCGGCCCGTCCACCGGCGCGGTGAGCAGCCGGCACTCGGCCGCCGTCCGGCCGTCCTGGACCAGCTGGACCCGAACCGGCAGCCGTCCGTCCGCCGCGGCGGGGTCGGCGGCCGGTTCGGGGACCGCCCGGACGAAGCAGGGCCGGTCCAGTTCGATGTAGTGGTCGAAGGAGGTCACCAGCTCGACCGGCACCACCGGCTCGGGGTGGCGCAGCCGCTGGGCGGCCTGCCGGGCGGCCTCCAGCACCAGCATCCCGGGCACGTGGTCCAGCTCGTGGTCGAACAGCACCGGATGGGTGGCGTCGGTGCGCAGCAGCCAGGTGTCCGGTGCCAGGGTCGGGCTGAGCACCACGTCGGCGGGCTGCGCGCGGCCGACCAGCTCGGGTGCGGCGGGCGCCGGCGGCCGTGGTGGGACGGTGCGCCGCGCGGGGCCGCGCAGCCGGGCGTACGAGGCGGGGGAGAGCACCCGCAGCTGGCCGGTGCCGCGGCCGATCGGCAGGCCGTCCCGGGTGACGTCGACGCTCACCCGCAGCGAGACCAGCTCGCCGTGCCGGATCCGGACGTCCTCGCAGCCGACGGCCAGCATCAGCGAGGCGGGGCCGGTGGTGACGGCCAGACCCGGCAGCCCGGGCTCGTCGAGCGCGTAGGAGAGGTCCTCCATCACGAAGTGGTGTCCGCGAGGCACGCCGAACCCGGCGTGGCCGACCAGCAGCCCGGCCTGCCGGATCGTTTCGGCGAGCAGCACCGGGTCGTGGTAGCGGTCCCCGGGCAGCCGGTAGAAGCCGTGCAGCCGGGGCCACTGGGCGCCGAGCAGGAAGTCGTACGGGCCGGTGGCCTGCCAGCCGGTGAGGAACACCTCGGACACCGAGGCGCGGTGCACCAGGTGCCGGGAGACCGTCCGGTCGTGGAAGTCGTAACCGGTCGCGGGGCCGCCATGGAGGTCGTAGCCGCTCGCGGGGCCGCCGTGGAAGTCGAAGCCGCCACCGCCGCCCGGGCCGGGGTGGGCGTACGGGCCGTGCGGGTCCGGCTCTACGATCGATGGCATGACTGGCCCCCGCTTCAGGGTGTCGGTCGGAGCGGCCGCCACGGCCGTCCAAACAAAACATACATACCACCCGGTTTGTCTTCGGCGACTGGGGGTGCCCGGGCCGCACTCTCCGGTCCGGGCAGCTACCTGCCCCGTGGGCTGGGGGAATGCCCGTTCGGGAGGCTTCGGACCATGGGCGGGGGGCCGTCCCCGCTGGACGGCGGGGGCGAAGCAGGCGCTAGATTAGATACCAACCATGCGGTTTCGGAAGGTGCCGTCCGCATGCGAGAGCCGCCCCGCAGGGGGCGCGCCGACAGCAGCCGGGTGGGGCGGGGATCGCGCCCGGCCGAGTCCGGAGGGGGCCAGTGGTCAAGCAGGAACGGGCTGGGCGGACCCGGCAGGCCGTACTGCTCGCCGCCGCGGAGACCTTCGCGCAGGTGGGCTTCGAGGCCGCCAGCCTGGTCGACATCAGCCGCCGGGCCGGGGTGAGCAAGGGGGCCCTGTACTTCCACTTCGTGTCCAAGCAGGCCCTCGCCGACGGGGTGCGCTGCGCCTCCGGGCGGGAGGTCGGCTCGGCCGCGCTGCGCGCGCTGCGGGCCGACGGCCCTGCGCTCCAGGGCCTGATCGACTTCTCGCACGAGCTGGCCCGGATGCTGCGTGAGGACGTGGTGGTGCGAGCCGGCGTCCGGCTCGGCCGCCAGGGCCCGCGCCGGGACGGCGCCCCGGAGGTGCCGGACGGCCGGCCCGCTCCGGTGGCCCCCGACACCGCATGGCGAAGCCTCACCGCCGTCGTCCACCGCCTGCTGGACCGCGCCGCCGAGGCCGGCGAGCTGTGCCCCGGGGTGGACCGGCGGGCCGCCGCCGAGCTGCTCACCGCGGTGGCGGCCGGTCAGGTGCTGCTCGCCGGCGAGGAGACCGGCCGGCCCGGGCCGGAGGCCGTGAGCAGGCTCTGGACGGCCGCGCTGCCGGCCCTGGTGGCGCAGGAGCGCCGGGCCGGCTACCGGGTCTGATCCGAGGCCACCGTCAGGCCCGGCCGTGACTCAGGCCCGTTCGGCGACGCTCAGCCGGGCGAGCGCGTGCGGCTGGACCAGGCCCGGCAGCAGCAGCGTCCAGAGGTCCGACATCCGCTGGATCAGGTCCTGCCGGTCGGCCAGCACCTGGGAGCTCAGCTGGATGCCGGTGACGGCCCCGGTGATCACCCCGGAGGCCGCCGTCACGTCGACCCCGGGGTGGAGGTCGCCGGCCTCCCGGGCCCGCTCCAGCAGCTCGCGGACCAGGTCCATCCAGCCCTGGTAGGCCGCGAGCTGCGGCTGGGTGAAGCTGCCGTGCTCGATCGTCAGCCGGATGCTGCCGCGCACCAGCGGATCGGTCCGGAGCGCGCGGGCGAAGGCGTACCCGAGGTCGATCAGGTTCTGCACCGGGCTGTCCGAAGCCGGTGTCCAGCCGGAGATCCAGGCGCCCTGCCCCTCGATGACGGCGAGCGCCAGCTCCTCCTTGGAGCGGAAGTGGAAGTACAGCGCGCCCTTGGTGACGCCGGCGCGGTCCAGGATCTCGGACATCGTGGCGGCGGCGTAGCCCCGCTCGTCGAACACCTCGGCCGCCGCGACGAGTACCGCCTGTCGGGTCGCCAGCGCGCGGGCCTGCCTGGCCATCGCAGCCTCCCTGGAAAGTTCTGGTCTCGGCAGCGGCCGATCCTACGGGGGCGGACGGGGCGGCGGACGCATGGCGTCCAGTAGGTATCCTACCGAGCCCGCCGCGGGCCCCACCGGCCCGGGCGACCACGGGGGAGCAGCGTCGGCGCGGCCCCGGGAACCCCCGGCGAGGCCCCGGGAAACGCCCGACGGCCGGCCACCCCGTTCGGG
>NZ_JBHVFE010000207.1:0-14785 GCF_042801945.1 Kitasatospora sp. NPDC057542 | reverse complement strand
CCGCACGAGTGGCCGTACTCGTGCGGGGCCGGGCGGTCACTGGTCCCCGGGGTCGGTGGCGCCCGGCGGGACGGACGGCGCACTGCCGCCGGTCGGGCCGGTGCCGCGCGGCCTGCCGCCGTTGCCTGGGCCCCCGGTGGCGGGGGCGCCGGTGCAGGTGACCGAGCTCGGCGAGCCGCTCGCGGTGGTGCAGTTGGCGTCCCGCCGGGGCGGGTCCGGGATGCGGACGGTGGTGAAGGCCTTCTCCGGCATGTTCCGGACCGCGTCGCTCATCGCCTGCTGCCAGATCGGCCCGGGGCCGGTGGCGCCGAAGACCTCGGCCTGGTACTTGCCGCCGATCCGGATGTTGCGCATCGGCACCTTGGTGCCGGGGCTGCCCAGCCAGACCGAGCCCGCCAGGTTGCCCGTGTAGCCGGTGAACCAGGCCGACTTCTTCTCGTCCGTGGTCCCGGTCTTGCCGGCGATCTGGCGGCCGTCGTCCAGGCCGAGGTCCCGCGCGGTGCCGCCCTTCTCGGTCACCCCGAGCAGCACGCTGTTGATCACGTCGGCGGTGTCCTCGGACATCGCCGGGGTGCACCGGGCCGGGGGCACCGGGACGTCGGTGCCGTCCACGGTGGTGATCCGGTTGATCGCCAGCGGTGCGCAGTAGGTGCCCCGGGCGGCGAAGGTCGCGTACACGTTGGCCATGGTCAGCGGGCTGACCTCCTGGGTGCCGAGGCCGAGCGCGGGCAGCTCCTGGAGCGGCTGGCCGTTCGCCTTGCCCTCCACGCCCAGCTTGTTGGCCATCTGCTTGACGGCGCAGAGGCCGATCTCCTGCTCCATCTGCACGAAGTAGGTGTTCACGGAGAGCGCCATGGCCTGCTTGAGCTCGTACGGGCCGACCTCGGTCGGGCTCTCGTTGGGGATGCTCCCCTCCTTCTTGCCCTTGCTGAGGTTCTTCCAGGTGCCGTCGCAGGTCTTCATCGTCGGCCAGTCCATCCGGTTGGGCGAGTCGTACCGCTGGGTGGAGGACAGACCGGCCTCCAGGGCGGCGGCGGCCACGATCGGCTTGAAGTTGGAGCCGGGCTGGAAGCCGATGCCGCCGCCCATCGCCGCGTCCACGTTGTAGTTGACGACGGTCTCGTTCTTCTCCTTGGCCAGGCCGTACGGGCGGGTCTGCGCCATCGCCAGGATCTTGCCGCTGCCGGGCTCGACCATCGTCATCGCGGCCGAGACCGGGTCGGTGACGTACACCTTGGTGGAGACCGCGTTCTGTGCGGCGGCCTGCTTGTCCGGGTCCAGCGTGGTGTAGATGTTCAGACCGCCGGTGTCCCACAGCTTCTTGCGCTCGGCCGAGCTCTTGCCGAACGTCGGGTCCTGCTTGACCACGTGCCGCACGTAGTCGCAGAAGAACCCCATCCCGGCCTGGGCGGTGATGCAGCCGTTCCGCGGGTCCTTGTAGTTGAGGCCGAGCGGGGTGGCCTTCGCCTCCCTGGCCTGCTCCGCGGTGATGTGCTTGTTCTCCACCATCTTGTCGATGACGGTGTCGCGACGCTTCTGGGCGGCCACCGGGTGCAGCTTCGGGTCGTACTGGGACGGGTTCTGCACCAGCCCGGCGAGCATCGCCGCCTCGGGCAGGTTGAGGTCCTTGGCGTCCTTGCTGAAGTAGCGCTGGGAGGCGGCCTGGATGCCGTACGCCTGGTGGCCGTAGAAGGTGATGTTGAGGTAGTTGGTGAGGATCTGCTCCTTGGTCAGGTCCTCCTCCAGCTTGATGGCGTACCGGAGTTCCTGGATCTTGCGGCCGAGGGTCTTGCGCTGCGCCTCGCGCACCGCGTCCAGGTCGTCCCCGGCCTTCTCCACGTTGACGTTCTTCACGTACTGCTGGGTCAGGGTGGAGGCGCCCTGGACGGCGGCCCCGCTCTCCGCGTTCTTGGTGATCGCGCGGAGGATGCCCTTGAGGTCGACGGCGCCGTGCTCGTAGAAGCGGGCGTCCTCGATGTCGACCTGGGCGTGCCGCATGAACGGTGACATCTGGTCGGCGGGTATGACGGTGCGGTCGCGCTCGTAGACCTTGGCGATCAGGCCGCCCCTGGCGTCGAAGATCTGCGTCGCCTGGCTCAGCGGCGGGGTCCTGAAGTCGTCGGGGATGCTCTCGAAGCCCTCGGCGCCGCTCTTCGCCCCGAGTCCGACCGCCCCGGCCGCCGGGAGGATCAGGCCCGCCAGCAGTACACCGCCCAGCACGCTGGCGCCGAGGAAGGTGGCCGCGTGGCCCAGGATGCCGATCGGGGTCTCGCGGCGCCTCGGGCGCGGCACCCAGGTGTCGCCCGGGTCCGAGGCGGCGGGTATGCGGCTCTTCGGTGACATAGATCGAACATTACGGCCGCGAACAGGCCGTGGGGGACGGGTGTTGGCGAAGGATTGTCACAAAATCGCGACGGATTCGACTCATTCCCGAGGGTCGATCGGGCGTGCACGGCAGGACAAGGGCCGTTCGTCCACGGCCCGTTGCCCCGCCCGCACACCTCCCCGCCGGCTCAGCCGGCCGGGCAGAAGACGTCCCGGGCCGGGCGGCGGCCGGTGATCAGGTAGTCCGTCACCACCTCGTCGCCGCAGGCGTTCCCGTTGGCCCGGTACACGTCGTGGCCGCCCGAGTCCACCGTCACCATCCGGGCCCGGTCACCGAACGCCGCACGCAGCTTGAGCGCGCCGGCGTACGGAGTCGCGGGGTCGCGCAGGTTCTGGGTGAGCAGCACGTCGGCCGGGCCGCGGTCGGTGATCCGCACCGGCGGCTCGGCGGGCGCGAACGGCCAGAAGGCGCAGGGCATCACGTTCACCGGCATGCCGGCGGTGAGCGGACGGGCGGCGCGGTCGGCGGCAGCGGCCGCGGCGTAGCCGGCCGGGTCGGCGGGCCACCGGACGTCGTTGCAGAGGGTGCCGACCGAGACCGCGACGGTGTTCTGCACCGCCTGCTCCGGCGGTACCACCGGGGCGGGCAGCGGGCGACGGCCGAGACCCGCCAGCATCAGCCGGGCGAGGTCCGGGAACCGGGCGTCCGCGTACATGCTCTCCAGCAGGGTCTCGCGCAGCACGTTGCCGTTCAGCTCCGCCGGGTTGGCGCCCGGCCATGGCAGCGGGGCCCGGTCGAGGCGGGCGGCGAGGTCGAGGAAGAGCGGGCGGACCTCCGCGGGGGTGTCCGCGACCCGGTCGGGATTGTCCGGCGCGGACGCCCACGTCGCGAAGTCGGGGAAGCGGTCCTCGATGCCCCGGCCGTAGTTGTCCAGCCAGCCGCGCTCGACCCGCGACGGGTCCGGGTCGTCGTTGCTGTCCAGCACGATCCGGTCGGTCCGCTCCGGGAACATGGTGGCGTAGACGGCGCCCGCGTAGGTGCCGTACGAGACGCCCCAGGCGGAGAGGCGGCGCTCGCCGAGGGCGCGACGGATGCTGTCGATGTCGCGGGCCTCGTTGGCGGTGGAGATACTGCGCAGCACCGGGCCGCCGTTGCGGGCGCAGGTCTCGGCGACGCGGCGGGCGGTGGCCAGGTTCTCGTCGATCGAGCCGTCGGCGGCCGGCCAGGGGCGCAGCTTGACCATCGTCAGATCGGCGGTGTCCAGCCCGCAGCTGACCGGGGTGGAGCGGCCGACGCCCCGCGGGTCGAAGCCGACCACGTCGTAGCGGTCGCGGACGGACTGCGGCAGGCGCCCTGCCATGCCCTTGACGAGGTCGAGGCTGGAGCCGCCCGGTCCGCCGGGGACGGCCAGCAGGACGCCGCGGCGCAGGCCGGGCTCGGCGGCGGTGATCCGGGAGACGGCGAGGGTGATGCGGGTGCCGTTCGGGTCGGCGTAGTCCAGCGGGACGCTGACCTCGGCGCACCGTTGGGGGCTGTCGGCCGGGGCGCCCGGACAAGCGGTCCAGGCGAGGCCGCCCCTCCCGAGCGGCGCGGTGTCGGCGGCACCGGCGGGCAGGGCGCTCAGTGCGGTGACGGCGAGGGCGGCGGCCGCGGTGACCGCGGCGGTGATGGTGCGGGTGGGCTTCGACATGCCCAAGAGTCTGCTGCGGCAGGGGACTTGGGCCCATCCGGACAGCGGGCCGGTCGGGGGTGGGGAAATCCCCCGGGTGCCGGGACAGGGCGGAGGCCGCTTCCGGCTGCGGTCTCCGGCCTCGGAGGGTGGCGGTGGCGGCGGGGGGCCGGTTCGCTCAGAGGCCGAGCAGGCCCGGGTCGGTGGCCAGGGCGCGCAGCGGCTCGCGCGGGTCGGCGACCAGTCGGCGCTCCGTCAGGTCGAGGATGCCGCCGACGCCGGTGATCTCGGCGGCCAGCACGCCGTCCTCGCGGACCAGCCGCTGCACCACCTGGAAGGTCTTTCCGTCCCGCCAGGTGAACGAACAGCCGACCTCCACCGAGTCGCCCGCGCGCAGCTCCCGCAGGTACTTGACCGTGGTCTCCAGGACCACCGGGCCGACCCCCTCGGCGACCAGGTCCGCCTGGCGGATCCCGGCCGCCCGGAGGTACTCCCAGCGGGCGTGCTCGGCGTACTGGAGGTAGACCGCCTGGTTGAGGTGGCCCTGGGAGTCCGTCTCGTACCCGCGGACGGTGATGTGCGTGGTGAAGCCCTGATCGTTCATGCCCCGCACCGTACTCCGGGCCGCCGGGGCGCCACCTCGTGTCCTCCGTCACCCCGGCCGGACGGCCTCCCGGCTCACCCGGACAGGGTCTCCAGGAGCGGTACGAGGGCGTTCGGGCGCTGGTCGACGGGCAGGTGGTCGACGGGGTGGAAGCCGCAGCCGAGCGCGGTCGCGCCGCCGTCGCAGGTACGGTCGTCGCCGACCATCAGGACGTCGGCCGGGGCGAGGCCGAGCCGCTCGCAGGCGGTCTCGAAGATCGCCGGATCGGGCTTCTGGGCGCCCACCTCGCAGGACAGCACGTAGACGTCCACCAGCTCGTCCAGGCCGTGCGCACGGAAGATCGGACGCAGGTCCCAGCCGACGTTGCTCACCACCGCGACCGGCACGCCCCGGCGGCGCAGCTCGCGCAGCACGGGGACGGCGTCCGGGTACGGCCGCCAGCTCGCGGGCGCGATGTGGGTGTCGTAGAGGGCGTCCACGTCGAGGCCGGCGGGCGGCTCGGCGGCCCGGGTCAGTGCGGTGTACGCGGTGCGGTGCAGCTCGGGGGTCAGGTCCCGCGTGTCCCAGGCCTGTTGGACCTCCGGCGGGACGCGGCGCGGCGCCACGCCGCCAGGCAGGGCGCCGAACTCCTCCAGCCGGGCCACCAGTTCGGCCTCCTCCCGGGCGGGCAGGTCGAGGCCGGTGGCGGCGACGTGGGCCGCCAGCCACTCGGCGGTGGAGACGACCCTGAAGAGGGTGCCGGAGAAGTCGAACATCACGCCTTTGATCATGCCCGAGAGCGTAGCCGCGCCCCGTCACTCGTGGCCGGCCTTTCGGATCAGGGCAGGGTGAGGACGCGCGGGCCGTCCTCGGTGACGGCGACGGTGTGTTCGACGTGGGCCGCCCGGCTGCCGTCGACGGTGCGCAGGGTCCAGCCGTCCGGATCGGTGCGGTGGTCGTCACGGCCGCCGGCCAGCAGCATCGGCTCGATCGCCAGCACCAGGCCTGGGCGCAGCGGGTAACCCCGGCCCGGGCGGCCCTCGTTGGGCACGTGGGGGTCCTCGTGCATCCGGCGGCCGATGCCGTGCCCGCCGTAGCCGTCCAGCATGCCGTACCGGCCGGAGCGGGCGACGGTGCCGATGGCGTGGGCGATGTCCCCGATCCGGTTGCCGACCACGGCGGCGGCGATGCCCGCTTCCAGGGCGCGCCGGGTGGTCTCGATCAGGGCGGTGTCCTCGGGGCGTGCGGTGCCGACGGTGAAGCTGACCGCCGAGTCCCCGGCCCAGCCGTCCAGGACGGCACCGCAGTCGATGCTCACCAGGTCGCCGTCGCGCAGCCGGTAGCCGTCCGGGATGCCGTGCACCACGGCGTCGTTCACCGACGCGCAGATGACCGCCGGGAACGGGACGGGCGCGAAGGACGGGCGGTAGCCGAGGAAGGGCGAGGCGGCCCCGGCCGCCTTGAGCACGCCCCGCGCCACCTCGTCCAGTTCCAGCAGGCTCACCCCGACCGCCGCCTGCGCCCGGACGGCCGCCAGCGCGTCCGCCACCACCCGCCCGGCCTCGCGCATCGCGGCCAGCCCGGCGTCCGTCTTGAGTTCGACCATGGTGCATCTCTCCCCTGGGTCCAATTCTTATACCGGTATTTGTATCACGGTCGCGGGTGTGGACCGCCCCGGCGGCGTCAGGGCCTAGACTCGTCGGCATGGTGAGGACTCCGCTGACCCCGTGGGAGCGCGAGCGCGGCGAACGCTTCGGGGCGCTGCTGCGCGAGGCGCGCGGCGAGCGCAGCATGGTCGAGGTGGCGGCGGTGGCCGGCGTCTCGGCGGAGACGCTGCGGAAGATCGAGACGGGCCGCGCGCCCACGCCGTCCTTCTTCACCATCGCGGCACTGGCTTTCGCGCTCGACCTGTCACTGGACGAACTGGCGGCCGCGTGCGCGCCCTCGGAGAACGGCGAGGCGCTCTCCGCCTAGCTCCCGCCCGGCTCCGTCGCTTCCTCTTCTCCGAGGCGGACACCTCGTTGGACCTCCCTCGACGACGGCGGCCCGCCCTGCGCTCGGTGCGCGGGGCGGGCCGTCGTCGTGGTGCCGCTCGGCGGCGCGGTTCAGCCGACCGAGCTGTTGTAGCTCTCGATCGCCGGCTGGAGCTCCTTCGCCGCGTCGGCCAGGGCCTGCTGGGCCGGCTTGGTGCCCGCGATGGTCTGCTCGATCGCGGTCTCCACGCCCTTGCGGGCCTGCGGCATCACGCCGAGCAGGCAGCCGGCCGTGGCCGGGGTCGGCTTGGTGGCCTTCAGCTGGTCGATCGCGGTCTGGAACTGCGGGTACTTGGCCACCCACTCCTTGTCCTTGGGGTCGTCCAGGGACTTCTTGTTGACCGGGAAGTAGCCGGTGCCGGTGTGCCAGACGGCCTGCTGCTCGGGGGCGGAGACGAACTTCTCGAACTCCCAGGCGGCGCGCTTCTCGGCGTCCGAGTGGCCGGGGCCGCTGATCCACAGCGAGGCACCGCCGATCACCGGGCCGCCCTGGTCGGTGGCGGCCGCCTTCGGGAAGGCCGCGGTGCCGACGCCGAACTTCGCCGCCTCGGTGTAGCCGCGCAGCACACCGGTGGACTCCAGGTGCATCGCGACCGTCCCGGCCTTGAACGCGGCCTGGGCGTCGTCGGTGGTGCGGCCGGTGTTGGCCGCGTAGCCGCCCTTGACCAGGTCGGCCCACCACTGGACGATCTGGGCGCCCTGGGCGGAGTCGAAGACGACCTTGCCGGCCTTGTTGCTGCGGCCGTTGTCGTTGTCGCAGTACATGGAGCCGGACTCGGCCAGCAGCTGCTCGACGAACCAGCCGTAGATGGCGGCGCCGAAGCCGTACCGGACGGTCTTGCCGTCGGCGTCCTTCTTGGTCAGCTTCTTGGCCAGCTCGCCCAGCTCGTTGAGGTCCTTGGGCGCCTGGGCCGGGTCGAGGCCGGCCTCCTTGAAGGCGTCGGTGTTCAGGTAGAGCAGCGGCATCGAGGAGTTGAACGGCATCGACTGGAGCTTGCCGCCGACCGAGTAGTAGTTGCGGATGTTGGCGTCCAGGTCGTCCAGCGCGTAGCCGTCCTTGTCGGCGAAGGCCTGGGCCGGGATGGTCTGCTTGGAGTCGATCATGAACCGGGTGCCGATGTCGTAGACCTGCGCCAGGGCGGGGGTGCCCTTCTGCTGCACCGCGGCCTTGTACTTGGTGACCAGTTCGTCGTACTTGCCCTGGAACTGCGCCTTGACCTCGATCTTGCCCTGGTGGGCGGCGTTGAACTGGCTGACCAGCCCGTTCAGCACCTCGGCGTTCTTGCCGGTCATCGAGTGCCAGAACTCGACGGTGGTGACACCGGAGGCCTGGTCGAGCGCCTGGGCGCCGGGCGCGCCGGTGTCGGAGGAGCCGCCGGAGCCGGAACCGGAACCGGAACCACTGGAGCTGCAGGCGGTCAGGGACAGGCCGGCCACCAGCAGGGCCGCGAGCGCGCGCACACTCTTCTTCACGAGGGTTCTCTCTCTATCCGGGAAAGCCACGAACGTGGACGGGAAGCAGGTCAGCGGACCGCGCCCGCGGTGAGGCCGCGGACGATGAAGCGCTGGCCGAAGACCACCAGGGCGAGGGTGGGCAGCAGGGAGAGCACGACGCCGGCCAGGATCAGCCCGGGGTCGGCCATTTCGGAGTCGCGCAGCGAGGTCAGACCGATCTGGAGGGTCTGCATGTTCGCCGTGCGGGTGATGATCAGCGGCCAGAAGTACTGGTTCCAGGCCGACAGGAAGACGTAGATCGACAGCGCCGCGAGGGCCGGCTTGTTGAGCGGGACGACGATCCGCCACAGGAAGCGCCAGTGGCCGGCCCCGTCGATCCGGGCGGCGTCGCGCAGTTCGCCGGGCAGCTGGCGGAAGGCCTGGCGCAGCATGAAGGTGCCGAAGCCGGAGGCCAGGAAGGGCAGCACCAGGCCGAAGTAGGTGTTGCCGAGCCCCCAGTCGGACAGCGTCAGGTAGTTGGGGATGATGATGGCCTCCCACGGGACCATCAGCGTGGCCAGGAACACCCCGAACACCACGGCCCGCGCCTTCATCGGCAGGAAGACGAAGGCGTACGCGGCGAGGACGGAGGTGAACAGCTGGGCGAGGGTGATGACGGTCGCCACGATCGCCGAGTTGGCGTACTGGCGGGCCAGCGGGATGGCGTCCACGGCGCCGGAGAAGTTCCGTCCGGTGACCGAGTGCGGCACCAGGGCCGGCGGGTAGGAGGAGAGTTCGGACGGGCCCATGAAGGCGCCGGCGATCGCGTAGTAGACCGGGAAGGCCACGGTGACGACGGCGACGGCGAGCAGCAGGTAGACGGCGGCGCGGCCGAGCAGGTCGCGCGGGGAGCGCCCGGCGAGGGCACGGGCACGGGCGCGCGGGCGGGGCGCCTCGGCCTCCGTCCCGGCCTCGGTGGTCAGTGTGGTCATGCGTAGTGCACCTTCCGCTCCAGGACGCCGAACTGGACGGCCGTACAGGCGAGGACGACCACGAGCAGCACCACAGCCTGGGCGCTCGCGGTGCCGAAGTCACTGGAGCCGTACGCGAAGGCCTTCTCGTAGACGGAGTAGACGAGGGTCCGGGTGGAACCGTCCGGCCCGCCCTTGGTGAGGATGTGGATCTGGCCGAAGCTCTGGAGCGCGTGGACGGTGGAGACCACGGTCAGGAAGAACAGGTTCGGGCCGAGCATCGGGATGGTGATCGAGCGGGCCAGCCGCAGGCCGCAGGCGCCGTCGATGCGGGCCGCCTCGACGACCTCGCCCGGGATCGAGCCGATGCCCGCGGAGAGCACCAGCACGTTGTAGCCGAGGTTCATCCACACCGTGGTGACGGCCACCGAGACCAGCGCGTACCGGGAGTCGGTCAGCCAGCCGATCGGGCCGAGGCCGACGTGCGAGAGCAGGCCGTTGAGCACCCCGCTGGCGGGGTTGAAGAACACCGCGAAGACCACCGAGGCGCTGGCCACCGAGAACGCGAAGGGCAGCGCGAAGGCCGAGCGCAGCAGTCGCACGCCCCGGATCCGGTTCTCCAGGAGCAGCACCAGCACCAGCGCGCCGAGCACCCCGGGCACCACGGTGAGCAGCGTGAACAGCGCCGTGGTCAGCAGGGTGCGGCCGAAGTCGGCCGAGGCGAACAGGTCGGTGTAGTGCTTCGTCCCCACGTAGCGGGAGGGCGCGCCGAAGAGGTCGTTGGCGTGTCCGCTCAGGTAGATCGTCCGCCACAGCGGGTAGCCGATGAAGAGGACGAAGACCACCAGGGAGGGCAGCAGGAAGGCCCAGGCGAGCCCGTGTTCGCCCCAGCGCCCTCGCCGATGTGGTCGTGGGCGGCCCGGGAGGGGCCCGGTGTGCGGTGCGGTCGGCATCGTTCGCGCGTCCGCCTTTCGTGATGTCGGTTCCGGCCGAAACCGTGTCTTGCCCGAACGACGGCGCGGAAACCCCGTGGTGATCAACGGGTGTCGCCGGGATTACGCGTTCGCGTCAGATCCGGCCGGTCGTGCGCGGAGGGGCGGCGAACGGGCGGCGGACGGGCAGTTGAGCGGTTCACCGCGCTGTCGGAGGGGTGGCGTACGGTGCGCTGGTGGACGAAACGGAATTCGACATCCCGGCCGCAATGGCCGAAAGTGTGCGCTCCCGCGCGGGTGCCTGGGCGCTCGTCACGGGCTTCGCCGCGTACTGGGGCGAGCCCCTGGTGCCCGGCGACGGCTTCACGGACGCGGAGCTGGACGCCGCCGAGCGGCGGCTGGGCCTGCGGCTGCCGGCGGCGCTGCGCGAGGCGTACCGGCTGTTCGGCCGCCGGGCTGACCTGACCAGCAGTCATGACGTGCTGCTGACACCGGACGAGCTGCACGTGCTGGACGGCGCGCTGGTGTACCGGGCGGAGAACCAGGGCTGCGCGCACTGGGGTGTGCCGCTGGACGAGCTCGGCCGGGAGGACCCGCCGACGGTGGTGCGGCCGGACCTGGCGGACAAGTCACAGGAGCGGTGGGAGCCCTGGGAGGAGCGCTTCTCGACGGCGGCCGCAGCGATGGCGCTGATGGAGAAGCTGCTGGAGGACCACGAGCTGAGCGACGTCCTGGAATCAGGCGACGAGCTTCCGGACGGCTTCCGGGAGTTGCCCGCGCTCGGCCGCGACTTCCGCTGGTACCAGGCACCGGACGTGCTGGTCGGGGCGGCGGGGGACGCCTGGGTGGTGGCCCGGGCACGCACCCCGGAAGCGCTGGAGGCGCTCTACGAGGCGGTGCCCGGGCCGCGGTCGGGCGGGTAGACCCGCCTGCGGTCAGGCGGAGGAGCCGCCGTCCAGCACGAGGTCGCTGCCGACGGTGTAGCCCGCCTCCGGCGAGGCCAGGTACAGCACCGCGGCGGCCACCTCCTCCGTCGCGCCGGACCGGCCGACCGGGACCTCGGCCTTCATCCGCTCGGCCTTCGCCTCGGCGTCCTCGCCCGGCCGGGAGGACATCGGGGTGTCCACCGCGCCGGGGCTGACGGTGTTGATCCGCACGCCCTCGGCGATGTGGTCGAGGGCGGCGGCCCGGGTCAGCGCGGTGACCGCGGCCTTGCTGGCGGCGTAGGCGCCGACGCCCGCGATCCGCTTGTGGGCGCCGAGGTTGGACGAGACGTTGACGATCGCGCCGCCGCCGTGGGCCCGCATGTGGGCGATCTGCTGCTGCATGGCGAGCAGGGTGCCGGTGACGTTGACGCCGATCACCCGCTGCCACTCGGCCTCGTCGATCTCGGCGACCGGACCGGCGGCGCCGAACACTCCGGCGTTGTTGACGGCGACGTCCAGGGCGCCGAACCGCTCGATGGTCTCCCGGACCAGCCGGGCGGCGTCCTGGGCGTTCGTCACGTCGCCGGTCAGCGCGACCGCCTTGCCGCCGGCCTGCTCGATCAGTTCGACGGTCTCGGCGAGCGGGCCGGCGCCGCGCCCGGCGACCGCGACCCTGGCGCCCTCGCGGGCGAAGGCGAGCGCGATGGCCCGGCCGATGCCGCTGCCACCGCCGGTGACCAGGACGGACTTGTCGGCGAAACGCGTGCTCATCAGGTGAACTCCTTGATTCGGATGGTGCGTTCGGGTGCGGTTGGGGTGGTCCGGGGCAGGGCGGCGACCGCCACGGCGGTGAGCGCCAGCCCGGCGGCGGCTGCCGCGAAGGCCGCGGCGTAGCCGCCGACGACGCTCGGGCGGGTGGCGGCGAGCGCCATCAGGGCGGCCAGTCCGGCCGTGGGGCCGAGTTCCATGGCGGTGTTGAACACTCCTGCGGCCAGCCCGGTGCGCTCGGGCGGCACCCCGCCGGTGGCGAGCACGGCCGCACCGGCGAAGGCCGCGGCGGCGCCGGCGGGCAGCAGGAGCAGTCCGGGCAGCAGGCCGGGGGCGTACTCGCTGCCGGGGGCGAGCCCGGACAGCAGGCCGAGTCCGGCGGCCGCCACGGCGAGGCCGCCGGCGGTGACGACCACGGGCCCGTACCGGACCGTCAGCGGGCCGGCCAGCCGGCCGGAGAGCAGCAGGACGGCCGCGTACGGCAGGAAGGCGGCGGAGGTGGCCGCGGCGCTCCAGCCGCGCAGCTGCTGGAGGTAGAGCGAGAGCAGGACGAAGGTGAGTGCGGTGCCGGCGGCGGTGGCCATGACGGCGGCAAGCGCGGTGGCGCGGCGCCGGTCGGCGAGGAAGCCGGGCGGCAGCAGCGGGTCGGCGGTGCGGCGTTCGGCGGCGGCGAAGGCGGTCAGCAGGGCGAGCCCGGCGGCCAGCGGGCCGTACGTCCCGGGGCTGCGCCAGCCGTGCTCGGCGGAGGCCACCAGGGCGTAACTCGCCGCACAGATCCCGGCGGTGGCGAGCGCGGCGCCGCGAAGGTCCAGGGCGGGTCCTTGTCCTGGACCGCGGCCGACGGGGGCGGCGGTGGGCAGGGCGGCGGAACGGGCCAGGCCGACCAGGGCGACCAGCACGGGCACCGCGAACAGCCAGCGCCAGGAGACCGCGGCGGCGACCGCGCCCGAGGCCACGCTGCCGACGGTGGCGCCGAGCACGGAGAGTCCGCCCCAGGTGGCCATCGCCCGGCGGTAGGCGGCGGGTTCGGGGTGCAGCACCCGGACCACCGCGACGGCCGCCGGGGCGGTGAGGGCGGCGCCGGCACCCTGGACGAAGCGGCTCGCCAGCAGGACGGGGTAGCCGGGCGCGAGGGCGCAGGCGAGAGAGGCGGCGGCGAGCAGCACCAGGCCCGTCCGGAGCACCGGGCGCCCGCCGTGACGGTCCGTCAACCGGCCTCCGAGCAACAGTAAGGAGCTGAAGGAGAGCCCGTAGGCGGCGCTGAGCAGCAGCACCCCGGACGGGCCGAGAGTGAACTCCCGTGCCACCAGGGGCAGCGGCACGGTCAGGATCGTGATCGTGAAGATCAGCACCGCCTGGACGACGCCGAGCAGCGCGAAGCCGTACCGGCCGGTAGTGATGACGGCCATGTAAAACCCTCCCCCCTATAAAGACCGTTCGATCCAGAATGGACCCAGCGGGAGACGCCGGCCCGAGCGGACCGGGCGTCAGTCCAGCAGCGCCAGCGCCTGCTCGGCGGCGTCCCGCACCCGGGTCGCGTCGTCGGCGGCCTTGCCCACCACCCGGATGCCCTGGAGCAGCACCACCAGCATCCGGGCGAGCGCCCGCGGGTCCCGCCCGGCGGGCAGCTCGCCCTGCGCGGCGGCCCGCACCAGGGCGGCGGTGAGCAGCGTCTCCAGGCGGTCGAGGCTCGCCTCCACCCGACGGGACGCGTCCGGGTCGTGCGGGGCCAGCTCCACCGCCGTGTTGGTGACGAAGCAGCCGCGCAGGCGCTCCCGCTCGCCCGTCGCGGCGTACTGGCGGACCAGCGCCCGGACCGCCGGCAGCGCAGGGCCCGGCTGGGACAGATCGAGCAGCCGCGCCGAGTCGCTCTGCTCGCAGTAGCGCTCCAGCGCCCGCAGGTACAGCTCGCGCTTGCTGCCGAAGGTCGCGTAGATGCTGGCCCGGGCGATGCCGAGCCGCTCGACCAGGTCGGCCATCGAGGTGGCCTCGTAGCCGCGCTGCCAGAACAGCTCCAGGGCCGCCTGCAGCGCCGCGTCCGGGTCGAATTCCTTCGTTCGCGCCATGGGGGAACGGTAGCCCTTTCTGGATCGATCGGTCAAGAAAGGGCGATCAATGGTCCAGACCTGACTCCTGACGGAGCATTGCCAAGTGGACTAGACCATGGCTACCCTTACCGCTCCCATCCACCTCCTCCCCCCACAGGAGGCGTTCCGCATGCCCGCACACCGCCCCAACCACCCCCGCCAGACCGCCGAAGCCGTCAGACCCATCGTGCTGACGGCGTTCCGGATCGTCGTCGGCCTGCTCTTCGCCTGCCACGGCGCCGCCTCGCTGTTCGGCGTGCTCGGCGGCGCCAAGGGCGGTGGCACCGTCCCGCTCGGCCAGTGGCCCGGCTGGTGGGCCGCGCTGATCCAGCTGGTCGGCGGCACCCTGGTGCTGCTCGGCGCCGGCACCAGGGTGGCCGCCCTGCTCTGCTCCGGCTCGATGGCCTACGCCTACTTCACCGTCCACCAGGAGCACGCGCTGCTGCCCCTGCAGAACGGGGGCGAGCCCTCGGTGATGTTCTGCTGGGCCTTCCTGGCCATCGCGGCACTCGGCTCCGGCCCGTACGCCCTGGACCGCCTGTTCGCCCGCCGGCCCCTGGCCACGGCCGAGCCGGCGGTTCGGCCGACGTCAACGGTCTGACGGACCGTCCGCGGCCAGGTGGCGCTCGACCGAGGCGACCTTGGCGGTGAGGCCGTCGGTGACCCCGGCCCGGTCGTCGATCTTGATGACCGTGCTCACCCGGTTGCCGTACGCCTTCACCGCCTCGATCGCCGCCCTGATCACCGGCATCACCTCGTCCCACTCCCCCTCGATGCTGGTGAACATCGCGTCCGTGCGGTTGGGCAGACCACTCTCCCGCACCACCCGGACGGCGGCGGCCACCGCCTCCCCCACGTCCTCGCCGATCCCCAGCGGGGTCACCGAAAAGGCTGCGATCACGGCTCTGCGCTCCTTGTGGTCGACGGCACGGTCGTGGGGGGGGGGGGGGCCGCGGCCCCCCCCCCCGCAACCGCACCGCCCCCACACCCCCCCCCCCGCGACCCCCCCCCCCCCCCGGGGGGGGGCCCGGCGGGGGGGGGGGCCCGGCACCCCCG
>NZ_JBHVFE010000206.1:0-14841 GCF_042801945.1 Kitasatospora sp. NPDC057542 | reverse complement strand
ACCCCCTATTCTGTTTTGTCTGGGGGGCGGGTTTTTGTTTATACCACCCCGCCCCCCCGCGGGGGCCGGGCGCCCCCGGGGCGGGCGGCCGGGCCGCCGCCCGCCGCTGGCGGGCGCTCGTGGTCTGCCTGGTCGCCGGCTTCATGACCCTGTTGGACGTCAGCATCGTCAACGTCGCCCTGCCGACCGTACGGGCCGGGCTGCACATGTCCGACAGCGGACTGCAATGGGTGCTCAGCGGCTACGCGCTGGCCTTCGGCCTGGTGCTGGTGCCCGCCGGGAGGCTCGGCGACGCGCGCAGCCGGCGGGCCGTCTTCCTCGTCGGGCTCGCCCTGTTCACCGCGGCCAGCGCGCTCGCCGGGGCGGCGCAGAGCCAGGAGTGGCTGGTGCTGGCCCGGCTGTTCCAGGGCGCGGCCGGCGGGGTGCTGGTGCCGCAGGTGTCCGGCTTCATCCAGGTGCTGTTCCGGGGCGCGGAGCGCGGCCGGGCCTTCGGCGTGCTGGGCACGACCATCGGGCTGTCCACCGCGGTCGGGCCGCTGCTCGGCGGGCTGCTGATCCACCTGTTCGGCCCGAAGGACGGCTGGCGCTGGGTGTTCCTGGTCAACCTGCCGATCGGCGTCGCCGCGCTGCCGATCGCCTACCGGCTGCTTCCGGCGCCCCCGCCCGCCGCCGAGCGGGCCGGACACCGGGACTTCGACCCGGTCGGCGTGCTGCTGCTCGGCGCCGGGACGGTCTCGCTGCTGCTGCCGTTCGTCCAGGCGCAGCAGTGGCACGACTCGGCCCGATGGCTGCTGCTGGCGCTGGCGGCGGTGCTGCTCGCCGTCTTCGTCGGCTGGGAGCTGTCCTACGGGCGGCGGCACGAACCGCTGGTGAGCATGGCGCTGTTCGCGGTGCGCCCGTACGCGGCGGGGACGCTGCTGTCGCTGGTGTACTTCGCCGGGTTCACCGCGATCTTCTTCATCTTCACCCTCTACCTCCAGGTGGGCCTGCACTACTCGGCGCTGATGGCGGGCCTGGCGATCACGCCGTTCGCGGTCGGCTCGGCGGTGTCCGCGGCGGTGGGCGGGAGCCTGGTGAGCCGGCTGGGGCGGCGGCTGGTGGTGGCCGGGCTGGTGCTGGTGCTGGCCGGGCTGCTGGCCTCGACGCTCGCGGTGCAGCTGTGGTCCGGGCCCGACGTGGGCTGGACGATGGCGCTGCCACTGCTGATCGCCGGGGTGGGCAGCGGACTGGTGGTCGCCCCGAACCAGACGCTGACCCTCCAACAGGTGCCGGTGGCCCGGGCGGGCAGCGCGGGCGGAGTGCTGCAGACCGCGCAGCGGATCGGCTCGGCGGTGGGCATCGCCGTCGTCGGCTCGGTGTTCTTCGCCCATGCCGCCGGCCCCCGCCCGGACTGGGCGCTGGCCTTCCAGCTGGGGGTGACGGTCGCGGCCGGCCTGGTGCTGGCGGCGCTGCTGGTGGCGGCCGCCGACATGGCCTCGGGCCGGGGCGGTCTCCGGGCCGCCGGGCCGCGGGTGGGGGACGGGCCGTGACGGACGCCCGGGCGGACTTCCTGGCCGCCGCCGCCGCGGCCGAGGACCTGCTGCGCCGCCCGGAGGTGGCCGCCTCCTGGCGGCGGCCGAGCGCACTGGCGCAGTGGAGCGTCGGCGGGCTGGCCGGGCACCTGGCCTACCAGGTCCTCTGCGTGGCGGAGCTGCCGGCCGCCGCCGTACCGACGGAGCCGGTGGTCGGGCTGCTGGACCACTACGCCCGGTCGCTCTGGGTCGGCGCCGCACTCGACGCGGACGTCAACGTGCGGATCCGGCAGAGCAGCGAGGCCTTCGCGGCCGACGGGCCGGCCGCGCTGCACCGCCGGCTCGCCGCCGTGCTGCCGGAGCTCGCGGCCACGCTGGCGGCGGCGGACGGCACCCGACCGGTCCGGCTGCCGTTCTGGGGCCCGTGGGCACTCACCCTCGACGACCTGCTGGCCACCCGGACGATGGAACTGGCCGTCCACGGCGACGACCTGGCGGTCAGCGTCGGGGTGCCGGGCCCCGAACTCCCACCGGAGACCGCCGAGTCGGTGATCGGCCTGCTGGCCCGGCTGGCCGTGCGGCGGCACGGCCAGGCGGCGGTGCTGCGCACGCTCAGCCGCGCCGAGCGGGCGCCCGGGAGCATCGCGGCGTTCTGAGCCCCCCTCGTCCTGAACACCTGCCCGGGGCCGTCAGTGGTCGCGGCGGTGGATCGCGACCGCCGCGACGGCGACCGAGGCCAGCGACCACACCGCGAAGGTGACCCAGGAGCCCGCGACGGTGGCCGGATACTCGGACGGGCGCAGGCCCGCCAGGGTGGTCCGGGCCAGGCGCTGCCAGGCGGGCAGCGGCAGGGCGTGCAGCAGGTCGGCGCTCCAGCGGTAGCGCTCGGTGACCAGCGACGGGACGAAGAACAGCACCACGACGGTGCCCACCACGGCGCCCGCGCTGTGCCGGATCAGGGTGCCGAGGCCGAGCCCGACCAGCGCGCAGACCGGGCCGAACAGCACCGCCGCCGCGACGTACCGCAGCGCGGTCGGGTCGGTGACGGACTGCCCGATGCCCACCTCGGACAGGATCGCCTGGCTCGCGCCGAAGGAGACGCCGACGGTGAGCACCCCGTAGCCGAACAGCACGGCGGCCAGCACGCAGGCCTTGGCGGCGAGCACCGCCCGGCGATCGGGCACGGCCGCCAGCGTCGTGCGGATCAGCCCGGTCGCGTACTCGCCCGCGATGACGATCGCGCCGAGGCCGCCCGCGACCAGCATCAGGATGTCGGCGGAGGCGACGTTGAACGCGTCGTTCAGCGCCACCTGCGCCATGCCCGCCGGATCGCCCTCGCCCGGCGTGTAGTGGTCGCGGGTGTACAGCGCGGACTTCAGGTTGGCGGCGACGATCGCCAGGGCGCTGAGGCCGAGCACCCAGGAGACCGAGCGCAGCGACCAGAACTTGATCCACTCGGCGGCCAGCAGGTCGCCGAAGCGGGCGCGCGGCTCGGCGCGGGTGTGGGCGGGCGTGGTGCTCGACGCGGTGTTCAACGGGGCTCTCCGGCGGGGTACTCGACGCTGTCGGCGGTCAGGTCCATGAACGCCTCCTCCAGGGAAGCGCCCCGGGTGGTCAGGGCGTGCAGCAACAGGCGGTGTTCCAGGGCGAGTTCGCCGATCCGGGTGGCGTCCAGGCCGGTCACCGCGAGGGCGCCGTCCGGGCCGGGCCGTACGATTGCGCCGGCCGCCGTCAACACGGCCGCCAGCCGGTCGGGTTCGGCGGCTCGGACGGTGACGGTGGCCCGGCCGGTCCGGGCGGCGAACTCGGTGAGGCTCTCGTCGGCGAGCAGCCGGCCGCGTCCGATCACCACCAGGTGGTCGGCGGTGTGCTCCATCTCGGCCATCATGTGGCTGGAGACGAAGACCGTGCGTCCCTCGGCGGCGAGCCGCCGGAACAGCCCGCGCACCCAGAGCACGCCCTCCGGGTCCAGCCCGTTCAGCGGCTCGTCGAAGAGCAGCACCGGCGGGTCGCCGAGCAGCGCGCCGGCGATGCCGAGCCGCTGCTTCATGCCCAGCGAGTAGCCGCGGATCCGGCGCCCGGCCGCTTCGGCGAGCCCGACCTCGTGCAGCACCTGCTCGACCCGTGCGGCCGGGATCGCGTTGGCGCGGGCCAGCGCCCGCAGCTGGGCCCGGCCGGTGCGCCCGCCGTGCGCGTCGCCCGCGTCGAGCAACGCGCCGGCGTGCCGCAGGCCGCGGGGCCGGCCGCGGAAGGGGCGACCGTCGACGGTGACGGTGCCGGCGGTGGGGCCGCCCAGGCCGAGGACCAGCCGCAGGGTGGTGGACTTGCCCGCGCCGTTGGGGCCGAGGAAGCCGGTGACCCGGCCGGGCCGGACGGTGAAGGAGAGGTGGTCGACGGCGGTGCGGACCCGCTTGCCGCGGCCGTAGCGCTTCGTCAGCTCGGTGACTTCGATCATGCGTCCCACGGTGCCCGGGGGAGCCGGCCGGCCGCATCGGACCGGCGTCGACAGTGCTGGCCACCCGTGGCCGTACGACCACGGTTGGATGACGGCGTCGCGGACCGTCGTTACGATCTCGAACCATGCCCTCGCCCCCCTCCCCGCCGCTGCTCCGGCGCGTCCCGCCCGAGGTCTGGGTCGGCCTCGCCTGGTGCGTGGCCGCCGGCTACCCCGCCGTCCGGCTCGGCGGCGACGCCGCACAGCACCCCGGCGCCGCCGCGCACGGCGGCTGGGCGTTCACCCTGGCCGACACGGTGGTGGCCTTCGCGGGCGCGGCGCTGATGCGACGGCTTCCGGTGCTCTCCGTCGCCCTGCTGCTGGTCGCCGCGTTCACCGAGACCGACGGCTGGGCCGGCGGCGCCCAGGTGCCGCCCGGCGCGCTGCTCGCGGTGGACACCGCGCTCTGCCTGATCACCGCGACCCGGCCGCGGCGCAGCTCCCGGGCCGCGTTCGCCCTGGTCATGGCCTTCCTGGTGCTGCACATCGGCCTGGTGCGCGGCAGCACGGTGGGCATCTTCACCGGCACCCACATCGGCTCGGCCGACGGCGCCGCGCTGCTCGCGCTGGTCGCCTGGCTGGTCGGCCGTTCGGTGCGGCAGAACCGGGAGCACGCCGAGGCGCTCGGCGCCCGGGCGGCCGAGGAGGCGGTCACCGCCGAACGGCTGCGGATCGCCCGCGAGATGCACGACACCGTCGCGCACAGCCTCGGCATCGTCGCCCTCCAGGCCGGTGCCGCCCGCCGGGTGATCGACCGCCGGCCGGAGCGGGCCAAGCAGGCGCTGGGCGAGATCGAGGCCGCCGGGCGGGACACCCTGGCGGCGCTGCGCCGGATGCTGGTCGCGCTGCGCCGGGCCGACGGCGAGGCCACGGTGCCGCAGGGCCTGGCCGACCTCGACCGGCTGGCCGGGGCGACCACCGCCGCGGGGGTGCGGGTGGAGGTCCGGCGGCACGGCGAGCCGGGGCCGCTGCCGCCGGAGGTCGACCTCGCGGCCTTCCGGATCGTCCAGGAGTCGGTCACCAACGTGGTGCGGCACGCGGACATCGGTGCCTGCGTGGTCGTGGTGGACCACCGGACGCCGGAGGAGCTGTCCGTCGAGGTCACCGACCGGGGGCGGGGCCGGGGCCAGGGGCCCGGCGGTGGGTTCGGACTGGCCGGGCTGCGGGAGCGGGTCGCCCTGCTGAGCGGCGAGTTCGAGGCCGGGCCGCTGCCCGGGGGTGGTTTCCGGGTGGCCGCCCGGCTGCCGGTGCCGGTGGACGGTGCCGGCTCGGCGCCGGGGCCGTCGGGTACGGAGGCGGGCGCGTGATCCGGGTGCTGTTGGTGGACGACCAGCCGCTGGTGCGCGCCGCGCTGGAGATGGTGATCGCGGAGACGGCGGACGTCGAGGTGGTCGGCGAGGCGGGCACCGGGGCGGAGGCCGTCCGGCTGGCCGCCGAACTGCGGCCGGACGTCGTGGTGATGGACATCCGGATGCGCCCCCAGCCTGGCGGCCGGGAGGTGCCCCCAGTCATGGACGGCATCGAGGCCACCCGGCTGGTGACCGCCGACGGCGGGCCGACCAGGGTGGTGGTGCTCACCACCTTCGACGAGGACGAGCACGTGTACGCGGCGCTGCACGCGGGGGCGTCGGGCTTCCTGGTCAAGGACATGGCGCTGGACGACATCCTCGGCGCGGTGCGGGTGGTCGCCGCCGGCGACGCGCTGATCGCGCCGAGCGTCACCCGGCGGCTGATCGGGGCGTTCGCCGGAGGCCGCCCGCCGCGGCCGGCGCTTGCGCGGGCCGCTCCGGACGCCCCGGCCGGGCCGGCCGCCGCCGAGCGGCGGCCGACGGGGATCACCGAGCGCGAACGGGAGATCCTCACCCTGGTCGGCCGGGGCCTGTCCAACACCGAGATCGCCGCCGAACTGGTGCTCAGCATCGCGACCGTCAAGACCTACATGACCCGGCTGCTGGCCAAGCTCGACGCCCGGGACCGGGTGCAGCTGGTCATCCTGGCGTACGAGGCGGGCCTGGTCTCCGTGTCCGGTTGACCGGGCCCGCCGGGAGGGACGGGTCGGCGCTCGACCGCGAAGCGCCCGTGTTCAGCGCTTGACCGCCACGCCCGCGTACATCGCGATGTCCTGGTCGCGGACGGGCGCGGCACCGGCGTCCGTCCGCCAGTGGTGCACCAGCGTGACACCCGGGTCGAGCAGCTCGTAGCCGTCGAAGAAGGCCTCCGCCTCGGCCTTGTCGCGGATCTGGAGCGGGATGCCGCGCGCGTTGTACTCGCGGCCGACGCCACCGACGCCCACCGGGTCGGTGTCACCGGTGAAGACCGTCAGGGCGAGGAAGCTGCCGGGCGCCAGGGCGTCCATGAAGCGGCGCACGATGCCCTGCGGGTCGTCCTCGTCCAGCACGAAGTGGACGATCGCGATCAGCGACAGCGCCACCGGCTGCGAGAGGTCGAGCACCTCGCGCAGCCGGGGGTTGCCGATGATCGACTCCGGGTCGCGGAAGTCGGCGTCCACGTAACAGGTACGGCCCTCGGGCGTGCTGTCCATCAGGGCCCGGGCGTGGGTCAGCACGATCGGGTCGTTGTCCACGTACGCGACCCGGGCCTCGGGGTCGATCGCCTGGACGATCTCGTGCACGTTCGGCGAGGTCGGGATGCCGGTGCCGATGTCGAGGAACTGCCGCACGCCGTACTGCTCCGCGAGGTGGCGAACCGAGCGCTGCATGAAGTCGCGGGTGGTGCGCATCGAGATCGGCAGCGACGGCCAGGCCTGCACCGAGGCGTGCGCCGCGACCCGGTCCGCCTCGAAGTTGGTCTTGCCGCCGATGAGGTAGTCGTAGACCCGGGCGGAGTGCGGAACGTCCATCCGCAGGTCCACCGATGGGAAATCCTCGCGCGGACCGTGCTCCGCCCGGATCTCGTTCGCCATGCTCGTTCTCCCGTTGCTGGGCATCCGTCACAGGCCGCCGGCGTGGCGGTCCATGGTGCGCATGGTAACGGTCGCCCGGTACGACGGGATGACAGGCCCTCAGGCCTGCGCCTCCGGGTGCCTCGGTTCGAGCGCGGCGGCACCCGACTGACGGGGAATCGCGGTGGTGTCGGACTCCGCCCGGCCGTGCGCGGCGAGTTCGAGCGCGGCGCCGATCCAGGCCGTGCCGAAGGCCCACGTCGCCAACCACTCGCACAGGTACAGCGGCCGCACCGACCAGCCGGAGCCGACGCCCGTCACCCCGGCCAGGACGGAGAGCGCCAGGGCGACCAGGATCAGCACCCCGGCGACCAGGTAGGCCTTGCCCACCCGGGCCGGCTGGGTGGAGCGGGAGTTGCGGAAGGAGTAGAGGCAGAACAGCGCCAGCATGACGAACAGCAGGCCCGCGAAGGCCAGGTGGAACGCCCCGACGGTGCGCTGGACGCCGGACCCGCCCACCGGGGACGTCGGGCAGAGCGCGACCCCGAGCGCGAAGAACCCGGCCGCCGTGCTCCAGCGGTCGTCCCGGCGGTCGAAGCGGTAGCAGATCAGGAACACCCCGAGGGCGCACAGCCCGCCGACGAAGAGGTTCCGGCTGCCGGTGTAGTACGAGGCGCTCATCGAGCCCGGCCAGAAGCCGTCGGTGCTGCGCCCCATCACCTCGGCGGACAGCCAGTTGCCGAACGGCAGGGCCGGCGGCAGCAGGATGCCGATCAGGCCGACGCCGAGGCGCAGGATCGCGATGGTCCGGACGTCCTGGATGCTCCGCCGGATGCCGGGGGAGTTCTGCGTGCGCGAGTCGTGAGTCACGGACGCCTCCTTGCCTTTCGCACGGGCGCGTCGGCCCGCTGGTCCTCCGGCCGCGGGGGAAGGGGTGGGGCGGTGTCGGACGGGCGCCGCCGCACGCCTGAGCGGCCGTCAACTTGTGTACCCGGCATTGGCGTTCGAAGCACCACCGATGTGCGCGGTTTACGCCCCCGGTGGCCGCTTGGCGCCCACCGGGCGCCCCCTGACAGTGGTGGAGGCGGCCCGGTCGTGGTGACCGGACCGCCTCGTCCCCCTTCCGCGGAAACGGTTCAGTCGGTGGGCTGCCGGGTGCGCGCGATCAGCGCGTTGAGCAGGGCCGCCCCGCGCTCGGCATCGTCGACGCTCACCGCGAAGTCCGCGCCCCGGCGGGTGCGGACCACCAGGCAGACACCCCGGCGCAGCATCACGGTGGTGCCGAGCCCGTTGATCCGGTAGCCCCAGCCGCCCGCCTGCGCGGCGGTGCGCTGCTCGGCGCGCGCGGAGTCGAGCTCGGCGGGGGACCAGTGGCGGGCGGGCCGGCCGAACGGGCCGAAGCCGACGGTCAGGCCGCGGGCGGTCACCCGCGCCCGCACCGAGGAGGAGGCGAGGGACGCGAGGGAGGCGACGGCGAACGGCAGCACCAGCGCCCAGTCCAGCTTGCCGACTCCGCTCGCGACGACCAGCACCCCCGTCACCGCGACCAGTCCGAGTATTGCCGCGGCCACTTGCAGCCACGGGTTGGCGGCCTGGGACAGCCAGACGACCTGCTCGCCCGGCGGTACCTCCAGCGCGGGCGCCCCGGCCGCCGGGCGCGGCTCGGGCCGGCCGCCGTAGCGGCGGCTCGCCAGCCGGGCCAGCAGTCCGGCGAGGCCGGTGGCCAGCAGGATCAGGACCACCTCGATGCCCATCGGCGCGGCGTCCTGCCAGCGGGCGCGGTCCAGGTTGGCGTGCACGATGGAGGTCTGCGCGCCCGTCAGCAGCACGCCGCCGGCCGCCAGCGTGGCCGCCGCGGCCCCGGGCGCCCGGCCTGCCCAGTACCGCCGCAGCGCCACCGCGGTGAGCACCAGGACCGCCCAGAACGCGGCCGGGACCAGCGCGGCCGCCGTCAGCGACATCGAGCCGTTCGGCTCCCGTCCGCCCCAGTGGGTGGCCAGCGGGTCCGGCAGCCGGTGGCGCGCCGTCAGCGGCAGGGCGACCAGCAGTGCCAGCACGCCGACCGACCAGGCCGCCGCGGCCCAGACGGCACCGCGAGGTGCCGGGTGCTCCGCCGTGGTCCGCTCCGTCGGTGTCTCCTCGTCCGTCACGACATCCCCCTGATCATGTCCACGAGATCGTTCCTGCTGTAGCCGGCCCGGGCCGCGTCCTCGACCAGCTTCCGTACCCGGTCGACCAGTTCGGAGCGGGTGTCGGCGCCGGTCGCGATCGTGATGCCGCGGCCCCGGCGGAACTCCAGCACCCCTTCGTCCCGCAGCGTGCGCAGCCCGCGCAGGACGGTGTTGGTGTTCACGCCCAGTGCCCGGGAGAGCTCCCGGGCCGGAGGCAGCTTGTCCCCGGGGGCGCACTCGCCCTCGGCGACGGCCCGTCTGATCGCGCCGGCGACCTGTTCGTGCAGCGGTCGGGTGTCCCCGATGTCCAGCTTCAGCAACATGGTGCTAATGACGATAGCACCATTAATGCTTTGTGCCACTGTCCTCGGGCGACGGGCGTGCGCGGGAACGGGCGGGCCCCGGGTGGCGGGACGGTCGATCCGCTCGACCTCCCGCGCGCCCCGGGGCCCGCCCGCCGCCCGACTCCGTGCCCGGCGGCTACTTCCGCTCGTCCTCGATCAGGCCGAACTCCTGCATCAGCTCGCCGATCTCGGTGGCCTCCAGTCGGCGAAGCAGCCGCTTGCGCAGGAACTCCGGCCCGGGCAGGTCGAGTTCGGCGCCGTCACGGAGCCGGGTGGTGGCGGCGAGGAGCTTGCGCACGTCGTAGGTGGAGTTGAACACCTCGGGCACGCCACGCTCGACGCCGAGCAGCCGGTAGACAGCCTCCATGCCGGTGCGCACCGAGTACTCGGTGGTGAAGATGCAGTCCCGGCTGGTCTCCGCGAACTGGCCGATGAAGGCGAAGTTGGCGGCGCCCTCGGGCACCACGTCCGGCCGGTCGCCCGCGTGCCGGGGCAGGAAGAAGGACGTCACGTACGGCATCATCACCGGCACGCAGCGGGCGGCCCGCGCGGCCAGCTCGGGGATCTCCTCGACCGGCACGCCCAGGTGGTACAGCCACTCCTGGGTGATCTCCTCGCCGGTGCACTCCTGCATCGGCTTGTTCACGTAGTCGCCGGGGCGGTCGACGAACAGCGAGTAGACCCAGACCACGACCTGGTCGGCGGGCTGGTGCTTGAAGTGCGGCTGGCGGTTGACCGTCCAGCTCAGCAGCCACGAGGAGTCCCGGGCGGTGACGATGCCGCCGGTGACCACGCCGCCGCTGAACGGGTCACGCTTGGCGACCTTCCGGATGTGGCGCGGGATGCGCGCGTCCAGGGTGGTGACGGTCGCCGACTCCCACTTGCTCTCGGCGATGTTGCCGCAGAACACCTCGGGGCGGCCGAACGCCGGGTCCTTGGCGGCGATCCGGCGCCACAGGTCCCAGGCCGGGGCCGGCCCCTCGTCCAGCCGGGCCGGGGTGTGCTGGTCGCCGTTGTCGGAGTTCTCGGTGAGCGAGCCGATGGTGGTGAACACCAGGTCGTCCGGGCCCAGGTCCACCCCGCCCTCCCGGCCGGCCTCCCGCCAGTGGATCCGGGTGGCCTGCTTGCGGCCGGGGGCGTTCCGGGTGGCGGGGGAGATGTCGAAGTCGATGTCGGTGACCTCGACCTCGTAGCGGAACCGCACGCCCTGGTCCATCAGCCAGTGGGTCAGCGGCAGGACCATGGACTCGTACTGGTTGTACTTGGTGAACTTCAGCGCGGACAGGTCCGGCAGGCCGCCGATGTGGTGGATGAAGCGGTGCAGGTAGAGCTTCATCTCCAGCGCGCCGTGCCACTCCTCGAAGGCGAACATGGTGCGCCAGTACAGCCAGAAGTTGCTGTCCAGGAAGTTCCGCGAGAAGACCTCGTCGATCCGCTTGCCCTCCAGCTCCTCGCGGGTGGCGAGGAAGACGCGGACCAGGTCCTTCTGCGCCTTGTCGTCGAGCGCGAACAGGCCGTCGGTGCGGGCGTCCTGGCCGCGGCGCTCGGTGACCCGCTGGAGCGAGAAGTTCGGGTCGTCCTTGTTGAGCCAGTAGAACTCGTCCAGCACGGACGCGCCCTCGACCTCCAGCGACGGCACCGAACGGAAGAGGTCCCACAGGCACTCCATGTGGTCCTCCAGCTCGCGCCCGCCGCGGACCACGAAGCCCTTCTCGGGCGCCTTGATCCCGTCCAGCGCGCCGCCGGCCAGCGTCAGCCGTTCCAGGATCGTGATCCGCTCGCCGGGCACCTGCCCGTCCCGGACCAGGAACGCCGCCCCGGCCAGCGCGGCGAGTCCCGACCCCACGAACCACGCCCGCTTGCGTTCGGCTCCCCCGGGCTTCCTCGGCCGGGCGAACGCCTCGTAGTTGCCGCTGCTGTAGTACAAGCCCGCGCTCCCTGGAAAGTTCGATGTCGAACCACCCGTCGGGCGTGTCGATTCCCGGCGGGCCGTCTCCGTTCACCCATTCTGTGGTGATCTTCGCTCTTTTGATTGGGTCGAACGGGTGCCTGTCGATGGGGTCGAACGGGTTGATTCCGGGTGGTTCGGAGAGCCGGAGGTCCGCATATGGAGGGCGTTGGGAACACCGCCCGGAACGTCAGGAAGCCGTCAAGGACAACAGGTCAGCCCCCGTGGAGGCGGTTGGGTGGAGGACGACGGCGAACGCGACCACACGAGGACGGATCATGCACGGCAACGGGCGGCACGGAGACGGCACGGAACCCAGGATCGTGGTCGGGGTCAGCGGGTCGCTGGAGAGCCTGGCGGCACTGCACCGCGGCCTCGCCGAGGCCCGCGACCGCGGCGCCGTCCTGGTGCCGGTGCTCGCCTGGGAGCCGCCCGGCGGCGAACACGGCTACCGGCGCTCGCCCTGCCCGCCGCTGCTCGCCGCCGTCCGGGAATCCGCCGAACAGCGCCTGCGGGACGCCCTCGACGCGGCCTTCGGCGGCGCCGACCCCGGCGTGCCGCTGTGCCCGGTGGTCATCCGCGGCGAGACCGGACCGGCCCTGGTGCACATCGCCGACCGGCCGGACGACCTGCTGGTCCTCGGGCGCAGCGGAGGCCCGCTGCGCCGCCGGCTGCGGCGCTCGGTGCCCGGCTACTGTGCCCGGAGGGCGGGCTGCCCGGTGCTGACCGTCCCGGTGCCCGAACTGCTCCACGACCTGCACCGGCTGGAGTCGGCGCACCGCCGCGCCCGCCGGCACCTCTCGTTCGGACCGGCGCCCGAACTCCTCGCGGCGAAGCGGTAGTCCGCGGCGCGGATGTGCCCGGCCCGGCTGCACGCGCGCGCTGCGCTCCCGGCCGATGGAACCGACGCCGCCCTGATGGGGTATCAGGCCCTGGCGCCCCTGCCCGAGACGCCGGAGATAAGGGCGCGCAGGATGTCCGTATGCAGATGACCAACGTGCCGCAGGCGGCGACCCTCTTTGACGCGTCGTCCATCAGCCGAACGCTGGCCCTGGCCTTCGCCGACGACCCGATGATGTGCTGGTTCCTCCCCGACCCGGCCACCCGGCAGGCGGGGCTGGACGGTTACTTCACCACGCTGTTCACCCGGCAGTACGGCCGCCACGGGGTGTGCGAGCGGACCGCGAACGCGGCCGCCTTCTGGGTCCCGCCGCGGGCGCAGGACAAGGCCGTCCCGGACGAGGAGACGCTCGACGAACTGGCGGAGATCCTCGGCGACCGGGCCGAGCCGTTCCGGCGCTCCGTCGAGGCGGCCGCCGCCAACGCGCCGCAGGAGCCGCACTGGTACCTGGCGGTCATCGGCGCCGACCCGGTCGCCCAAGGGCAGGGGCAGGGCGCCGCGTTGCTGCGCTCGGGGCTGGCCAAGGCCGACGCGGCCGGGCTGCCGGTCTACCTGGAGTCCTCCAAGGAGGCGAACCTGGCGGTCTACCGGCACTTCGGCTTCGAGGTGCTGGAGGAGGTCCGGCTGCCGGAGGGCGGGCCGGCGCTCTGGGTGATGCGGCGTGGGGCCGGGGCGTAGCAGCGAAGGCCCCGGGTCAGTCGTCGGAGGGCAGCTCCACCGGGACGGCGAGCACGTCGACCAGGGCCTCGCCGCGCAGGACGGTGAGGGGGAGCGGGCGGCCGATCGCGTCGGCCAGCATCAGGCGCTGGAGAGCCTGGGCGCTGCCCATCGGCTCGCCGGCGGCGGTGAGCAGCAGGTCGCCCTCGTGCAGCCCGGCGCGGTCGGCAGGGGCACCGGGCACCACTTCGACGATGCGCAGGCCGGTGGGCTGCCCGCTGCGGTGGCGCAGGGCGGGCGGCAGGGGCGCGGGCACCCCGGCGAGGCCGAGGTAGGCGCGTCGGATCCGGCCGTCGGTGAGCAGGGCGGCGACGATCCGGCGGCTGGTGGCGTCGATCGGGACGGTCAGGCCGAGCCCGTTCCCGGCCACCGCCGTGGTGATGCCGACCACTTCGCCGTTCGCGGTGGCGAGCGCGCCGCCGGAGTTGCCGGGATTGAGGGCGGCGTCGGTCTGGATCACGTTGTCGATGATCCGCACCGCGCTGCCGGAGCGGGCCGGGATCGAGCGGCCGAGCGCGCTGACCACGCCCGCCGTGACCGTCCCGGCCAGCCCCAGCGGGTTGCCGACGGCGACGACCAGCTGCCCGACCCGCAGGCCGGTCGCCTCGCCGAGCGTCACCGGCGTCGGGGTCGGCCCGTCGGCGCGCAGCACGGCGAGGTCGGAGAGCGGATCGGCGCCGATGGTGTGGAACGGGGAGGTGGTGCCGTCGGCGAAGGCCAGCGCCCCGGCGTCGGCGTGGCCGACGACGTGGGCGTTGGTGAGCAGGAACCCGTCCTCGGTGAAGACCACCGCCGAGCCGAGTGCGGTGCTGAACCAGCCGCCCCGGCCGCGCCGGGGCACCTGGAGCGCGGCGACCCGCGGGGTCAGCGCGGCGGCGACGGAGGTGACGATCCGGGAGTAGGCGTCCAGCGGCGCCTCCGTCTCGGGGCCCCGGCCCGGTCCGGGGAGCGTGTCGGCCATGGTGCTCACCCCTCTCGCGGGCGCGGCTCTCACGATGGCACCAGATGGCAACAACGGTGGGGTGCCCGGTCTTCCGCGCCTCGGAGGCGCCGTCCTGACGCGTTCTTGACGTGCGGCCGACTCTCAAGAAAAGGAAAAGCAGTCCTATAGTTCGAGTAAAGCCGCAGTCGTGGGAGGGGCCGATGGAAACGACCATGCCGGAGCCGGACTGGCACGTGCTCGGCGAGCCGGGTGACGGGCAGCTGGGGACGGGACACCAGGGCGCCCTCGACCCGCTACTGCTCCCCACCCGGGAGGCGCTGCTGGCCCGTCGCACCCACCGGATCCCGCGCTGGAAGCGCCTGCTGCAGCCTGGCTCGTCCGGTCCGGCGGCCTGGATCCGGATGGAGGCCGACGCGCAGGCCGAGCGCCTCGGCCGCCGTACGCCCGGCACCGAACACGTCCTGCTCGCCCTGCTGGCCGTGCACGAAGTGGCCCGCCACGAGCCGCAGTCGGTGGAGGAGGGCGGCGCCGGCGAACTGCTCGCCGGGCTCGGCCTCGACTACGCCAGGGCGCACGCCGCGCTGGAATCCGGCGAGGTGACGCTGCCCGCCGACCCGCGCGCGGTCGAGGCCTACCTGGTTGACGCCGCAGGTCAGGGTTCTGATCAACTGGTCCGGGCGTTGCTGGAGGAGGACACCCGGGCTCGACGCCTGGTCGAAGCCCTGCGCGGCTGAGGCGCCGTCGGCGCAGCGAGTCACGACACGGAGAAGAGAAGAAAGGGACACCCTGATGCACGTCACCCTCGCCGAGGAGCTGATGCTGCTCTCGCTGGACGACGAGTCCGGCGTGGCGAAGGACGCCTCCACCGCCGCCTGAGCGCGCCGGGCGGGCTGCGCAGCGAGCCGCGCGC
>NZ_JBHVFE010000205.1:0-14970 GCF_042801945.1 Kitasatospora sp. NPDC057542 | reverse complement strand
GGTTTGTTCAGGTGTCGGGGAGTTCGCCGGCCTTGATCGCGGTGACGAACTCGCACTCACGTTCCTGCCGCGATGGCAGTGATCATATCGATGGACTGGGCCGGATTCAGGGCTGACGACCGCAGGTAGTCGAAGACGAGCCCGTAGCCATCCGGTCCGGTTTCCTGCTCCGGATGGTGACTGATCGTCAGGAGCCCCAGAAGCACTGCCGGGCGCCGCCGCGGGCGCGCCCGCTCCGGTTCGAGCTGCTCCCCGACTCCCTCCGGCTCGAAGTGCACGACGCGGACTCCTCCCTCCCCGCGGCGCGCGGCACCATCGCCGAAACCGACGAGGCCGGTCGGGGGCTCCAGCTCGTCCCGTGCGTCGCCACCCGCTGGGGCTGTCGCCCGCGTGAGGGCGGCATCGGCAAGGTGGCGTGGGCACTGATCGGGTGGGCTTCACCAAGCCCACCACCTTCGCCGGGCTCTCCGACGCCCTCGACGCGCTCCGCGCCGGCCTCGCGCTGCTCCCGCTGGACGCTGACCAGGCTGTCGGCTCGCCGGCCGGTTCGACCCCTGGGCCGTTGGGGAGCTCGCCCACCGGCTGTACCACTTCGGCGCGGTGGGGGGCGGTCGCGTTCGTCGGGCTCGATCCCCACCCGATCCACCTGCGTCGGGCCACGGCTCCCGAGTGACCGGATAAGAGCGTTTCTGTTCGGCCATCAGTCATGACGCATGGGGTAGTCGGTGCGAACTCGACCACGTGTGGCGGGCCGCTGTTAGGCTGCGCGCCTGAATACGAACTCTCCACGATGTAAAAGGACTTGGAAGAGAAGGTAAAGGACCTCGCCTTCGCCACCGCCGCCGACACCCGAGGAGCCACGTGAGGCCCGAAGACGTCCCCCTGCTGTTCCAGGAGCTGGCCCGCGAGTTCGCCGACGTGACCGACATGTCGGTGGCGGCGACCGGCTCGTTGGCCCGTGGAGACCATCGCACGGGGTCGAGCGGCGACATCGTCTCCAACCTCGACCTGGTCCACGTCGTGGCCGAGGACGCGGACGTGCCGCAAACCCGTGCCGTGGTGGGACGGAAGATGCGGCGGATCTCCGACGCCTTCCGGATCGAGACGACGTCCGTCATCGCCAGGCTTCCGGCGTTCCGGCGGGCCGGCCACGCCCACTACCGGATCAGCATGCGGCCCGAGTGGTTCTGCGACGGCCTCGGGCTCGGGCCGGACGCCTTCTCCTGCCCCGGCCACGACGAGGACGACCCGCGTACGGCGTTGGCCTGGATGATGCAGCCCGTCCCGTACTACCTGGCGAAGGCGACGATCCTGGACCCGACGACCAACCTCGCCAAGGCCCGCAGGGCCGCGATGCGGCTGGCCGACCGGTTCGACCTGGCGCAGATACGCGACGACCTCGACAACCTCCCGCGCGCGTTGCGCAGCCTGATCGCCGAACGCGGCGTCACCCCGCTCGAATCGACCGCCCGCTACCTCGACGCGCCCACGCATCCCGCCATCGCGCAGCTCGTCCGCGACGCGGTCTTCGTCGAGGGCATGGGGCTGTCGTCCGCCGACTCGATGGTCATCCTGCTGCCGTCCGCGCCGAACTGACCGACACCTCCCGAACTGACCGACCCTGGAGAGCATCCCATGTCCACCCGGCAGCACGTGGAGATCCTGCCCCCGCACCCGTTGCGGGCCGGCTACGACAGGTCCCTGGAGCGCGGATCGACAGCCGACGACTTCCAACGGCGCCTGGAGCCGGCCAACTTCAACCCGGTCTACCTCGCCGCCCTGGCCGAGCGGGTCGAACAGGCCCTGCGCGAGGACCCGGCGGACGAGACCATGCGGTGGCGCCTGGCGTTCCTGCTGCTCCAGAACAACGCCACCGCGGCCGCCGTCGAACGGGCCGAGGAACTGCTCACCGGTGCCACCCTCCCACAGGCCCGGCGCCTGGCACACCTCGTGGCCGGGATCCGCAGCCGGGCCGGCCGGTCGCGTACGGGCCGTCGCGTCCGGCGGGTCAACTGGTCGATCAACAACCGTTGCCCGATGTCCTGCCAGGGCTGCTACAACCCGTTCGCCGCGGAGCAGATCGACCTCGCCCAGGCCCGGCGGATCGTCGGGAAGCTGGCCGCGCACGGCACCAGCGACCTGGTCCTGGCCGGCGGCGACCCGCTGCTGTGGCCGCCGATCTTCGACGTGGTCGACCACGCCGTCGAGGTCGGCCTCAAGGTCGGCCTGGACACCACCGGCTACACGCTCACCGCCGAGAAGCTCGCCCGGCTGCGGGGGCTGTCCTCGCTGCGGCTGCCGCTGGACGCCGTCACCGCGGACGTGCAGCGCGCCTTCCGCCGCAGCCCGGACGCCGACCTCCTCCGAGCACTCCTGGACTCCCTCGCCCTGTGCGACGCCGAGGGCTTCGACCGGGTGCGGGTGCACACCGTGGCGAGCGCCGAGAACCTCCACCAGCTGCCCGAGCTCGCCGCCGAGATCATGTCCCACCCCTCGGTCGCCCAGTGGGTGATCTTCCAGTGGTGGGGCCGCCGGGCGTCGCCGGCCACGGTCCGCAGGCTCGGGGTGGCGGTGGAGGACGTCCGCGCGGTCGTGGAGGGGATCCGGCGCGACCACCCGGGCCGGGAGATCCACCTCGCGGAGAGCAGCGAACGGGAGCTGCTGAACTGGATGATCCAGTCGAGCGGGCAGGTCGTCACCTTCGGGTCGGGCGCGGAGGAGGAGTTCATCCTGGGCAACCTCCTGACCGACGAGGTCGAGGAGATCCTGACCCACCCGATCCTGGACTTCGAGGCGATGTCCCGCGGGATTCCGGTCACCCCGGGGACGGTCTTCCCCCGTGCCGACGGGGCCGTGCTGCCGACGGAGGACTGAACCCGCTCCTTCGCCCTCCTTCGATGGGGGCCGTGACGCGCGACAGCGCGCTCCCGGAACGGGTGCGCCGCCGGCAGGCACCACGTGCTGTGCGGTGCCTGCCGGCGGCGATCGGATCAGGCGGCGAGCAGGTACCAGCCCCCGAGGCCGCTGCACATGCTCGCGTTGTAGGTGCCGGCGCGGAAGCCGGCCGGGACGGGCTGGTAGGGGCACATGTACTCGCCGACGCGGGCCAGTTGCTGGTACCACGAGCCGATGTTGCCGCAGCCGGAGTTCATGTGGCCGGTGAGCACGTAGCCGGGCGGGATCGGCGAACCGGCACAGGTGTACTGGCCGTCGCGGGCCAGCTCCAGGAACCAGTAGTCGATGCCGCTGCAGCCGGTGGCGTTGTGGAGGGTGATCACGTAGCCGGGGGGAATCGGCGAGGTGGCGCAGGTCCAGATGCCGTTCTGCACGGGCTGGATGTACCAGGCACCGGCGTTGTTGCACCCGCTCGGCTGACGCTGGGTGATCACGTAGCCGGCAGGTATGGGCGTACCGGGACAGACCCACCCGGGCGACGCCTGGACGGCGGCGACCGGTGCCGCCACCGGTGCCGCACCGGCCGTGCCGGCGGCTGCGCCGGTGAGGACGGCCACCAGCAGGGTGACCACCCCCGCCGCGGCGGCGAGCCGGCCCCGGACTGCCGCCATCCATGAACGACCGAGCACGTGGCGATACTTGATGTTCACTTCTCACCGGTCCAATCGACGGGTCCGCGAAGCGCCGCGCGAGGGCCGTGCGGCGCCGTGCTGCGGAGCTGGACCGACCCTAGTCGGACAAACGGCGGGTCGGTCGGCGCCGGAAAGATACATGACAAACCTGGCCGGAAACCGTTCCGGGATCCACCGGTCACTGTCCGTCCCTGCGGAGAGTGCGAGGGCGGGCCGCCGGGACGGCCTGCCGACCGGCCCGGCGCCGGGCCGGCTGACGAGGTCGATCCCCTGGCTGATAACGGAACGGTTGCGGAGCCCGCCCTTCCCGTGCCCGGGGCTTGACGGCACGGGGAGGGCGGGCGTTTGCTGTGTCCGCTCGTTGGAACCTGTTTGGTTCTGGTTTGTTTTGTGTGTTTGAACGTTCAAACCGTGTCGGGCCACCCCAGCCGCACCCGCCACACCAACCCCACCCCCTTCGCATCACAGCCTTCCGGCGCCACCCCACCGAGAGGAATGCAATGTCACACCTTTCCCGTCGCGACCTTCTCCGCGCATCCGGAGCCGGCCTGCTGGCCGTCGCCGCCGGCGGCACCCTCGCGGCCTGCGGCGGCGGCTCCGGCTCGGGAGGCGCCTCCGGTGGGGACGCCGACACCGGCACGATCACCGTCTGGTCCTGGGCCACCGCCGCCGACGCCCTGCGCGGGATCGTCCCGGCCTTCGAGAAGGACAACCCGGGGATCAAGGTCGACGTCCAGGACATCGGCGAGCCCGCCATCTGGGACAAGATCACCGTCGGCATGGCGGCCGGCGGCCAGGGCCTCGGCGACGTGCTGCACATCGGCTGTGACTACCTGCCCGGCTACATGGAGAAGTTCCCCGGTGGCCTGGCCGACCTCTCCTCGTTCGGTGCCGACGCGCACAAGGACAAGTTCGCCAAGGGGCTGTGGCCGGTCGTCTCCGGCAAGGACGGCCACGCCTACGCACTGCCCTGGGAGGTCAACCCGCTCGGCTTCTTCTACCGCAAGGACTACTTCGACAAGGCGGGCATCGACCCCGAGTCCCTCGCCACCTGGGACGACCTGCTGGCCGTCGCCGACCGCTTCAAGGCCGCCAACCCCGGCATCGCCCTGATCGGTCTCAACCGGGCCGCCAACCCCACCCCCGACCTGGACTTCCTCCAGTCCCTGATGCAGCTCCAGGGCGCCTTCTACTTCGACCTCCAGGGCAAGATCACCGTCGGCTCGGAGGCGGCCGTCCGCGCCCTGACCATCGTCAAGCGGCTGGACGAGGCCGGGCTGATCGGCGACACCCCCGGTGTCCAGAGCTGGCCGCCCGTGATGAAGACCGGCAAGCTCGCGGTGGCCGCGATGCCCGCCTGGGTCGCGCACTACCTGGAGAAGAAGTTCCCCGACCAGAGCGGCAACTGGCGGCTCACCAAGCCCCCGGCGGTCACCCCCGGCGGCAAGCGCACCGCCCTGGTCAACTCCACCCACCTGGCCGTCGCCTCCTCCAGCCCGCGCCGCCGCGCCGCCTGGAAGTTCGTCGAGTACGCCGTCACCCGCCCCGCCTCGGTGAACGCCATGTTCAACGCGGGCGGCGTCTTCCCGGCCCTCACCGAGGCCTACACCGACCCGCTGTACGCCGCGCCGAGCGCCTACTACGGCGGCCAGCCGGTGCTCAAGACCTTCGCCGACCTCGCCACCGACGGCGGCGACCCCACCAACTACTCCGGCGACTACGCCCGCGCCCTCAAGCTCGTCAGCGACGCCCAGGTGAAGGTCCTCCTCAAGGGCGCCGACCCGGCCGCGGTCCTCCAGGACGCCGCCAAGCAGCTCGCCCAGCAGACCGGGCGCGGGATCGCATGAGTGCCGCCAGCCCGCCCGCCGCCTCCACGAGAGCATCCGCAGGGCTCCGCCGGGCCCGCCGGCGCCGCGCCGCCGTGCCGTACCTGCTGCTCGCCCCCGCCCTGATCACCTTCGGCGTGTTCAAGGCCTACCCGGTCATCGACTCGCTGCTGCTGTCCTTCACCACCGGCTCCGGCTCTGCGACCCACAACGCCGGTATCGCCAACTACCGGCGCCTGCTGGACGATCCGCTGTTCTGGACGGCCCTGCGCAACACCGGTGAGATCCTCATCGTGCAGGTCCCGCTGATGCTCGGACTGGCCCTGCTGATGGCCGTCGGCATCAACTCCGCGCTGGTGCGCTGGCGTACGGTGTGGCGGCTCGGCGTCTTCATGCCCTCGGTCACCGGCCTCGTCGCCACCGGCGTGATGTTCGCCTACCTGCTCAAGGGCGACGACGGCGCGGTCAACTGGCTGCTGAACGCCGTCGGCCTGCCCTCCGTCGACTGGCTGGGCCAGCCCGTCTGGGCCCGGATGGCCGTCGTCCTGGTGCTCACCTGGCACTACACCGGCTACAACGCCGTCATCTACCTCGCCGGACTCCAGTCCATCCCGAGGGAGTTGTACGAGGCCGCGATGGTCGACGGCGCCGGACCGATCCGCCGCTTCACCTCCATCACCGTCCCCGCGCTGCGCCCGGTGCTGCTGTTCACGGTCGTGCTCTCGACCATCGGCACGCTCCAGCTCTTCGACGAGCCGTACGTGCTGACCGGCGGCGGGCCGGACAACGCCACCCTGACCGTCTCCATGTACCTGTACCAGAACGGTTTCCGGTACTTCGACTTCGGCTACGCCTCCGCCATCGCCTACGCGCTCACCCTGCTCGTGTCGGTGCTCGGCGCCGCCCAGATGCGCCTGATGGGAGAGCGCGAGAAGTGACCTCCAAGACCGTGACCTCCGAGACCGTGACCTCCCAGGGCGCGCCCGCCAGGAACAGCGCGCCCCGCAAGAAGAACGCGACCCTCAAGAAGCTGCGCGGCTGGCCGCTGACCTTCTTCCTCGCCGGCATCACCGGGCTGTCGATCGCCCCCTTCTACTGGCTCGTGGTCTCCTCCACCCGCAAGGACACCGAGGTGTTCGACTGGCCGCCGAAGCTGCTGCCCGGCGGGGCCCTCGGCGAGAACCTGAGCCATCTGGAGCAGAAGATCGGTCTGCTCCGGGTGCTCGGAAACTCCCTGCTGGTGGCCGGAGTCCAGACGCTGGGTGCCCTCGTCGTGGCGCTGCTCGCGGGCTACGCCTTCGCCAAGTTCCGCTTCCGCGGCCGCACCCTGCTCTTCGCCCTGCTGCTCTCCACCCTCGTGGTGCCCGAACAGGTCGTGCTGGTGCCGCTGTTCAAGATGATGATGGAATTCGGCCTGCTGGACACCTACCAGGCGCTGATCCTGCCCGGCCTGTGCGTGCCCTTCGCCATCTTCCTGATGCGGCAGTCGCTGAGCAGCCTGCCGGACGAACTCCTGGACGCCGCCCGGGTCGACGGCGCGGGCGAACTGCGGGTGCTGTTCAGCGTGGTGGTGCCGGTCATGCGGCCGGTGCTGGCGGCGCTGTCGATCTTCCTCTTCCTGGGCTCCTGGAACCAGTTCGTCTGGCCGCTGATCGCCCTGCGCAGCCCCGAGATGCACACCCTGCCGGTCGCCCTGGCGACGCTGCACGGCAACAAGTCCAACACCGACTACGGCGCGATCCTCTCCGGCACCGCGCTGTCCACCCTGCCGATGATGGTCCTCTTCCTGGTCCTCCAGCGGCAGTTCATCTCCGGCCTGCTGGCCGGCGCCACGAAGGGCTGAGCATGACCGAGAGCACGAGCGGCACGACGAGCACCGCCACGACCGGCACGAGCACGGCCGAGGTCTGGGAGCCGCACGCCCCCACCGCCGCCGGCGGCCTGCGCCCGCTGTACGCCGAGGGCCTGGACCTGCGGGTGAGCGGGACGGGCACGGCCCAGGGCATCGCCGACGGGGTCGTGGAGGTGACCGCCGAGGGCGCGGGCGAGGTGCGGATCGAATGGCGGGTGCCCTGCGTCGACGCCACCGCCCTGTGGACCCCTGAACCGCGCGGCACCGGCTGGCTGCCCGCCGCCTGGAGCGCCCCGCGCCGCACCTCGCTGGCCAACGGCGCGCCGATCGCGGCGCTGGTCGGCACCGGGGATGTCGCCCTGTGCGCCTTCGCCGCCGGGCGCCCGGACGTGCTGGCCGGGGCCGGGGTGGTCGAGGAGACCGGCGAGTTCCGGTTCTGGGCCCAGGCCACCGACCGGCTCACCGTCCGGATTGACACCTCCCGCCGGCACTTCGGCCGCGCCCTGGCCGACCTCGCCGCCTGGTGGGGCGAGGGCCGCACGGCCGACATCCCGGAGGCCGCCCGCCGCCCCGCCTACTCCACCTGGTACTCGATGCACCAGGACATCACGCCCAAGGGCGTCGAGACCCAGGCCGCGCTCGGCAAGGAGCTGGGCCTGGACGTCATCATCGTGGACGACGGCTGGATGACGGCCGACCGCACCCGCGGCTACGCCCACTGCGGCGACTGGGAGCCGGTCTCGCTGCCCGACACCGCCGCCCACGTCCAGCGGGTGCACGACCTGGGTGTGCGCTACATGCTCTGGTACGCGCTGCCGTTCATCGGCAAGGACAGCGCCGCGTACCGGCAGATCGGCCACCACGTGCTGGCCGACGCCGCCCACATGGGCGCGATCGTCGCCGACCCGCGCCAGCCCGAGGTCCGGGCCTTCCTCACCGACCGGCTCGCCCGGGCCGTCGAGGAGTGGGGAATGGACGGCCTCAAGGTGGACTTCGTCGACTGGTTCGCCCGCGTCGACGCCCCGCCGGCCGGCCCCGGCGCGGACTGCGAGGGCGTGGACGAGGGCGTGGAGCGGCTGCTCGCCGAGATCCGCCGCCGGATCACCGCCGCCGACCCGGAGGCGATGATCGAGCACCGCCAGCCGTACGTCAGCCCCGGCCTGTGGCCGTACGCCACCATGATCCGCGCCACCGACTGCCCGCTCAGCCCGCAGGAGAACCGGCAGCGGACCATCGACGTGCGGCTGGCCGCCGGGCCCGTCCCGGTCCATGCCGACATGCTGATGTGGCACCAGGGCGAGCCGGCCGAGCAGGTCGCCTGCCACCTGATCAACGTGCTGTTCTCGGTGCCGCAGGTCTCCGTCGACCTCGCCACCCAGACCGAGGCCCAGCGCGAGGCCATCGCCTTCTGGCTCGGCGTCTTCCGTGAGCACACCGCCACCCTCCAGCTCGGCGAACTGCTCCCGGCCCGCCCGGACCTCGGCTACCCGATGGTCACCGCGCGCGGCACCGGCACCGTGGCCGTCGCCCGCTACGCCGCGCTGCCGGTCGACGCCTCCGGCGACGACTGGCGCACCCTGCTGGTGGCCAACGCCGACGCCGACCCGGACGTCCGGCTCACCGGCGGCCGCGGACAGGCGGCGGTGACCGTGCAGGACGCCCGGGGGCGTATCGTCCGGCAGGTCGAGGTCGAGCTGGACCGGGCGGACACGATCGCCGTGCCGCGCGGCGGGCTGCTGACCCTGCGCCGAGCCTGACCCGCTCGGGGCGCCGGACCGGCGCCGGCACCCGTCCTGAGCCCCGACCACCCCTGGAGAACCGCATGCCCGAGGGACCGCGCCGGCCGCGCCGCGGCGCCACCACGATCGAGGAGGTCGCCCGGGCGGCCGGGGTCTCCCGGCAGACCGTCTCCAACGCGCTCAACGCACCGCAGCGGGTGCGCCCGGAGACGCTGGAGCGGGTGAACGCGGCGATCCGCGAACTCGGCTACCAGCCCGACCAGTCGGCCCGCTCGCTGCGCAGCGGCGCCCGGCGCACCATCGGCTACCTCGCCCCGGTGGACGACCCGCTCGACCCCAACCCGCTGATGGCCGGCTTCCTGGAGGCCCTGGTCGACGCGGCCGGGGCGGCCGGGCAGCGGGTGCTGCTGTTCCGGCCGGGGCAGGGCACGGCCGACCCGGTGGCCGCGATCGACGAACTGGTGGCGGCCCGTCAGGTGGACGGGCTGGTGCTGGCGGACGTGCTGCACGAGGACGTCCGGATCGCCCATGTGGCCCGGCTCGGCGTCCCGTTCGTCAGCTTCGGGCGGACCGGGCCGAGAGTGCCGCAGCACTGGGTGGACATCGGCAACGAGGCGGCGATGGCCGAGGTGGTGAGGCACCTCGCGGCACTCGGCCACCGCCGGATCGGCTACCTCGGGGCCGCCGAGGAGCTGCCCTGGATGGCGGCGCGGCGGGCCGGGTTCCTGACCGAGGCGCGGCGCCTGGGCCTGTCCGCGGTGGCGACGGGCGGTGCGGAGACGGCCGCGGCGGGCTCCGTGGTGGCGTCCGTGAGGGCGCTGCTGCGCGGGCCCGACCGGCCGACCGCCTTCGCGGCCGGCAGCGACCTGCTGGCGTTGGACCTGTCCGAGGCCGTCCGGGCGGAGGGGCTGGTGGTCGGGCCGGGCGGGGTGGCCGTCACCGGGTTCCACGACACGCCGCTCTGCCGCCACCTCCACCCCGCGCTGACCTCGGTCCGGCTGCCGCTGCGGACGATCGCCGCGGCGCTGGTCGGCCGGCTGCTGGACCAGGTGCGCGGGGAGGCGACGCCGGCGCAGGGGCTGGAGCTGCCCACCGAGCTGGTGGTGCGGGGGAGTTCGGGCCGGTCCGGCGGGGCGCAGCGATCCGGCTGGTCGGGCTGGTTCGGTTAGCCGGGCCGGTTCGCGGGGTCCGTCGTCGGTGCCACGATCAGCTCGCCGACCAGCCGCGCGGCGGCCGCCCGCTGCTCGGCGGGCAGGGCGTCGTCGGTGACCAGGATGTCCAGCTGGTCCAGGTCGGCGAAGGAGGCCAGGCCGACCGCGTTCCACTTGGTGTGGTCGGCCACCACGACCACCCGGTGGGCCGAGCGGAGGAAGGTGCGGTTGGTCTCCGCCTCGGCCAGGTTCGGGGTGGTCAGCCCGGCCTCGGGGGAGAGGCCGTGGCAGCCCAGGATCAGCAGGTTGACGTGCAGGGAACGGATCGCCTGGTCGGCCACCGGCCCGACCAGGGCGTCCGAGGGGGTCCGTACGCCACCGGTGCGGATCACCGTGGCGGTGGCGGGGGTGCCGTCCTCGGCGGGTTGTTCCAGCAGCTCGGCGATCCGCAGCGAGTTGGTCACCACGGTGAGTCCCTCGACCCCGCGCAGGTGCCGGGCCACCGCGAAGGTGGTCGTCCCGCCGGCCAGCCCGACCGCCGAACCCGGCGGCACGAGCGCGGCGGCGGCCAGGGCGATCGCGTCCTTGGCGGGCAGCTCCCAGTTCGCCTTGGTCTCGAACCCGGGCTCGCCGGTGGCGGGAGCGTCGACCCGTACCGCGCCGCCGTGCACCTTGTGCACCAGGCCGCGGCGGGCCAGTGCGTCCAGGTCGCGCCGGACCGTCATGTCGGAGACCCCGAGGTCGCGGACCAGTTCGGTGACCCGGACCCCACCGCGCGCGCGGATCTGCTCCAGGATCAGCACACGACGCTGTCCGGCGAGCGGTTGGGCGCTGTCAGCCATCGGGAAGCCCTCCTCCGACCACTTCCGTGAGTGGTCCTGGTGGATAATGTTTGAGATTGTAGCTTTCTGTTGATTCCAATGGCTTCACTCAGAGGAAGAAGGGCCATGCCCGGGACGTCCCTGACCCAGCCCACCGTCAGGACCGTGAACACCCTCGCGGACGGTCGGCAGCTGATCTACTACGACAGCGGTGCCGCCGCCCCCCGGTGCGCGGTGGACGAACGGCCGCTCGACCCGCAGACCCCCGGGTCCGAGGTCCGGCTGGACCCGGCCACCGGCGACTGGGTCACCATCGCAGCCCACCGCCAGGCGCGCACCTACCAGCCGCCGGCCGAGGAGTGCCCGCTCTGCCCGTCCCGGGACGGGCGGCTCAGTGAGATCCCGGCCGAGGACTACCAGGTGGCCGTCTTCGAGAACCGCTTCCCCTCACTGGCCGGCCCGCCCGCCGAGCCCCTCCGGGCGGCCGAGGGCCTGTGGACCAGCGGCCCCGGCGCCGGGCGCTGCGAGGTGGTCTGCTTCACCGCCGACCACGAGGCCTCCTTCGCCGACCTCACCCCCGAACGCGCCCGGCTGGTCCTGGACGCCTGGACCGACCGCACCGCCGAACTCACCGCGCAGCCCGGCGTGCGGCAGGTCTACTGCTTCGAGAACCGCGGCGCCGAGATCGGCGTCACCCTCGCCCACCCGCACGGCCAGATCTACGCCCTGCCCTTCACCACCCCGCGCACCGCCCGGATGGCCGCCCGCGCCGCCGAACACCGCGCCACCACCGGCCGCAACCTCTTCGACGACCTGCTCGCCGCCGAACGCGCCCACGGCGACCGCGTCGTCCTCGCCGGGACGCACTGGACCGCCTTCGTCCCGTTCGCCGCCCGCTGGCCGTACGAGGTGCACCTGTACCCGCACCGCCGGGTGCCCGACCTGACCGCCCTGGACGCCGAGCAGCGGGACGAATTCCCTTCCCTCTACCTGGAGTTGCTGCGCCGCTTCGACCGGCTCTTCGGCGCCGGCCGCACCCCGTACATCTCCGCCTGGCACCAGGCGCCCGCCGGGCAGCGGGACGAACTCGCCCTGCACCTGGAGCTGTTCACCATCCGCCGCACCGCCGACAAGCTCAAGTACCTGGCCGGGGTGGAGTCCGGCATGGATGCCTTCGTCAACGACGTCACCCCCGAGGACGCGGCCCGCCGGCTGCGGGAGGTCGCCGCATGAACACGTTCGCGCAGCTGTACGGCGGGCCGTCCGAGGGGGAGTGGGCCGCCCCCGGCCGGGTGAACCTGATCGGCGAACACACCGACTACAACCTCGGGTTCGTCCTCCCGATCGCCCTGCCGCAGACCGTCCGCGCCGAGGCCGCCCGCCGGACGGACGGGCTGCTGCGGCTCTGGTCCGCCCAGGGCGGTGAGCTCGTCGCGCTCCGGGTCGAGGACCTCGCCCCGGGCTCCGTGCCCGGCTGGGCCGGCTACCCGGCCGGGGTGGCGTGGGCGCTGCGCGAGGCCGGGCACCAGGTCGGCGGGGCGGACCTCCGGCTGGACAGCGACGTGCCCAGCGGCGCCGGGCTCTCCTCCTCGGCCGCACTGGAGTGCGTCGTCGCCGCCGCGTACAACGACCTGTACGGTCTGGGGCTCCCGGCCGCGGAGCTGGCGGTGCTGGCGCAGCGGGCCGAGAACGCCTTCGTCGGTGTGCCCTGCGGGATCATGGACCAGATGGCCTCGATGTGCTGCCACCCCGGGGCCGCACTGTTCCTGGACAGCAGGGACCTGTCGATGCGTCAGGTGCCGGTCGACCTCGCGGGCGCGGGCCTCGCCCTGCTGGTCCTGGACACCCGGGTGAAGCACGACCTCGGGGACGGCGCCTACGCCGCGCTGCGGGCCGGCTGCGAACGTGCCGCCGCCCTGCTCGGGCTGCCCGCGCTGCGCTCGCTCCAGCCGTCCGGGCTGGATGACGCGCTCGCCCGACTCCCTTCGGAACTGGTTCCGCTGGTGCGGCACGTGGTCACCGAGAACGCCCGGGTGGAGGCCGCCGTCGCCCGACTGGACGCCGGCGACCCCGCCGCGCTCGGCCCGATCCTCACGGCCGGGCACGCCTCGCTGCGCGACGACTACCGGGTCTCCTGCCCGGAGACCGACCTCGCCGTCGAGGCCGCCCTGGCCGCCGGCGCCCACGGCGCGCGGATGACCGGCGGCGGCTTCGGCGGCTCGGTCATCGCCCTGGTGGACGCCGACGCGGCCGAGCACGTCGCCGCCGAGGTCACCGCCGCGTTCCGCACGGCCGGGTACGCCGAGCCGCGCACCCTCACCGCCGTCCCGGCGGAGGGGGCGCGCCGGCTCCGGTGACTCAGGCCCGGTGGGCGGCCGGGCGCTCCGGGGAGGCCTCCGCGAGCGCCCGGGTCACCGCCTCGGTGCCGGCACGCAGCCCGTACACCGGGGTGGCCGGCTGCTGGCGCCAGGACTCGTCGATCCCGCCCGCGTCCACGGTGTCGAAGCCCAGCTCGTCCACCAGCGCACGGACCACCCGCTTCGCCGCCTCGTCGTCCGACGCGACCGGCACGGCGATCCGCTCAGGATCGCCCGCCGGGCGCGGGCGCTCCAGCAGGTCCTGCGCGTAGGTGCCGTTGAACACCTTCACCACCCTGTGGCCGAGGTGCTGCTCCGTCCACCGGCTCTCGGTGAGACCGCCGTCCTCGATCGCGTCGATCCGGCCGTCGCGCTCCTTCGGGTAGTAGTTGCCGGTGTCGATCACCGCGACGCCCTCGGCGGCGCCGTCCAGCAGCCCGGCGGGCAGGTCCGGCACGTTCTTCAGCGGCACCGTCACCACCACGACCTGCGCCCCCCGGGCGGCCTCGGCGACCGTCACCGCCTTCGCCCCGGTCTCGTCGACCAGCGCCTTGAGCGTCTCCGGGCCACGGGAGTTGGCCACCGATACCTCGTGCCCCAGCGCCGTCAGCCGACGCGTCAGGTTGCCGCCGATGTTGCCCGCGCCGATGATGCCGATCTTCATGTGAAGTCCCTCTTCGCGAGTGCCGTATTGGACCGTCGCCTTGGCCCAACCACCCGTTGACCGCCCCGATTCCCGGTCGGCAGGGTGGTTTTCCCGGACCTACGGTCGAAGCGGGTCTGGTACCGCCCCGGCGTGCGTCGAGAGGGTGAACGCCATGAGCCACACTTCCTCCCACTCCACCGTCCTCGCAGACTCCACCGTCCTCGTCACCGGCGGTACCAGCGGCATGGGCCTCGCCACCGCCCGCCACCTCCTCGGCACCGGTACCCGGGTCGTCGTCACCGGCCGCGACGACGCCCGCCTCGCCCGCGCCGCGGAACAGCTCGACGCCGGCGACCGGCTGCTCACCGTCCGCGCCGACGCCTCCGTACCGGCGGACCTCGCCCGGCTGGCCGACACCGTACGGGAGCGGTACGGCCGCCTCGACGGCGTCTTCGCCAACGCGGGCGTGGCCGGCTTCCAGCCGGTCGGGGACGTGACGGAGGCCGAGTTCGACCGGGTCGTCGCCACCAACCTCAAGGGCGTGTTCTTCACCGTCCAGCACGCCCTGCCGCTGTTGGACGCCGCCGGCGGCGGCTCGGTCGTCCTCAACGCCTCCTGGACCCCGCACCGCGGTCTGCCCGGCGCCGCCGTCTACGCCGCCACCAAGGCCGCCGTCCTCAGCCTGGCCCGCACGCTCGGCAGCGAACTGGCCGGGCGCGGCATCCGGGTCAACTCGGTCAGCCCCGGCTACATCGTCACCGAGATGTTCCACGCGGCCGTCCCGGACCCGGCCGACCACGAGCCGATCCGCGGCCACGTCCCGCTCGGCCGGCTCGGCACCGCCGAGGACGTCGCGCAGGCCGTCGCCTTCCTGCTCTCCGAGCGCTCCTCGTACATCACCGGACAGGACATCGTGATCGACGGCGGGCTCGTCCCGGCCTTCCCGTCCCTCACCGGCTGACCGCCCGGCTCCGCCGTGCCTGGTCCTGGC
>NZ_JBHVFE010000204.1:0-15010 GCF_042801945.1 Kitasatospora sp. NPDC057542 | reverse complement strand
GGGTGGGTACGGCCGCGACCGCGACGACCGCGGCGGCGACCGTGGCGGCTTCCGTCGCGACGACCGCCCCTCCGGCGGCTTCAACCGCGACCGTGACGACCGCCCCTCCAGCGGCGGTTTCCGTCGTGACGACCGCCCCTCCAGCGGCGGTTTCCGTCGTGACGACCGCCCCTCCAGCGGCGGTTTCCGTCGTGACGACCGCCCCTCCGGTGGCTTCCGTCGTGACGACCGTGATGACCGTCCGCGTCGTGACGACCGCCCGTCGGGTGGGTACGGCCGTGACCGCGACGACCGCGGTGGCGACCGTGGCGGCTTCCGTCGCGACGACCGCCCCTCCGGCGGTTTCCGTCGTGACGACCGCCTGGCCGGTGGTGGTTTCCGTCGTGACGACCGCCCGTCGGGTGGGTACGGCCGCGACCGCGACGACCGCGGTGGCGACCGCGGCGGCTTCCGTCGCGACGACCGTCCCTCCAGCGGCGGTTTCCGTCGTGACGACCGCCCGGGTGGCTTCCGTCGTGACGACCGTGATGACCGTCCGCGTCGTGACGACCGCCCGTCGGGTGGGTACGGCCGCGACCGCGACGACCGCGGTGGCGACCGTGGCGGTTTCCGTCGCGACGACCGCCCCTCCGGCGGTTTCCGTCGTGACGACCGTGATGACCGTCCGCGTCGTGACGACCGCCCGTCGGGTGGGTACGGCCGCGACCGCGACGACCGCGGCGGCGACCGTGGCGGCTTCCGTCGCGACGACCGCCCCTCCGGCGGCTTCAACCGCGACCGTGGCGGCGACCGTGGCGGCTTCCGCCGTGACGACCGTGGCGGCGACCGCGGTGGCTTCCGCCGCGACGACCGCCAGGGCGGCGGCTACCGCCGTGACCGTGACGAGCGCGGCGGTGACCGTCGGGACTACGACGACCGCCGTGGCAACTATGAGCCCGTCAAGCGTCTGCCGATCCCGGAGGACGTCACCGGCTTCGAGCTGGACGCGGATGTGCGCCAGGAGCTCAAGAGCCTGCCCAAGACCCTCGCGGACGATGTCGCCCGCAACCTGGTGATGGTGGCCCGCCTGCTCGACAGCGAGCCGGAGGAGGCGTACCAGTTCTCGCGCGTCGCGCTCCGACTGGCTTCCCGTGTGGCGGCCGTCCGTGAGGCGGCCGGTTTCGCTTCGTACATGACGCAGCGTTACTCCGAGGCGCTGACCGAGTTCCGCGCCGCCCGTCGGATGACCGGCCGGGCGGACCTGTGGCCGGTCATGGCCGACTGCGAGCGCGGTCTGGGCCGTCCGGAGCGGGCGCTGGCGATGGCCGGTGAGCCCGAGGTGAAGCAGCTGGACAAGGCCGGCCAGGTCGAGATGCGCCTGGTCGCGGCCGGTGCCCGCAGCGACATGGAGCAGTTCGACGCCGCCGTGGTGACGCTGCAGAGCCCGGAGCTGGCCTCCAGCGCCGTGCACCCCTGGACCGCGCGTCTGCGCTACGCCTACGCCGAGGCCCTGATCGCGGCCGGCCGGGCCGACGAGGCCCGTGACTGGTTCGCCAAGGCGGCCGAGGCCGACACCGACGGCAGCACCAACGCCTCGGAGCGGCTGGCCGAGATCGACGGCGTCGAGTTCACCGACGCGCTCGACCCGGAGCTGGCCGAGGACGAGACCGAGTCGACCGACGCCCCGGCGAAGAAGCGCAGTGGCGGCGACAACGCCGACGACCGCGTGATCTTCGAGGACGAGGAGGACGTCGAGGAGTACTACGACGAGGACGACCTCGAGATCGACGAGGACTTCGACGGCGTCGTCCCCGGGCGCGCCCAGGACACCAAGGCCCAGGACACCAAGGCTGAGGACACCAAGGCTGAGGAGTCCAAGGCTGAGGACACCAAGGCCGAGGAGTCCAAGGCCGAGGAGGCCGAGGCCACCAAGGCCGACGCAGACAAGGGCTGAGCAGCACCCTGAGGCAACGCCGTGAGGCCCTGCCGTTCCCCGGGAACTCCGGGAGCGGCAGGGCCTCACGGCGTCCGGGCCTGTGTCCGGCCGGCGGAGGTGTCAGCCCAGCGCGAGGTTTCGCAACACCAGCCCGGTGGCCGGCTTCGGCCCGAAGGAGGTGGACTTGCGCGGCATGGTGACGCCCTGCTCGGCCAGCCGTCGCACCACGGACTCCCGGACCGGGTGCAGCAGGACGGCGGTGCCGCCGCTGCGGGCGGCCTCCCGTTCGGCGGCCACGGCGGTGTGCAGGTAGCCGATGTCGTCCGGACCGTCGGGGACGTGCCAGGTGCGGTCCAGCAGGGTGGCGTGCAGGACGGTGGCGTCCAGGTGGCGCCACTCCTCGGGCCGGCCGTGCGGCACGGTGGCGTCGAGCAGGGATTCCTCGGGCTCGCCGAGAAGCCAGTAGATGCCGTCGCCGCCGGTCACGACGAAGCCGTTGCCGCCGTGCCGTTTCTGCTCGGCGAGGGCCTGGAGCGCGGCGGACAGCGGTCCGGGGACCTCCTTGACCTTCCACTGGTCGCCGAGCCGCTCCAGTGCCTCGGCCACCGGCAGCCGGTACAGCACGCGGTGGATGGCGCGGACCCGCAGCGGGTAGCGGGCGGTGTCCACCAGGAGCACCATGCCGCGGTCCCAGGGGCTGCGCGGCAGGTGGCGGTGCTCGCGCTGGAGGCGCAGGTACATCTCCCAGCGATGGTGGCCGTCGGCGATCAGGGCCCGGCAGGTGGCGAGGTCGCGGCTGATCTCGGCGATCTCGGCCGGGTCGGTGACCGCCCACAGGCGGTGGTGGGTGCCGTCGCTGGTGGCCGTGGAGAGCAGCGGCTCGCCCTCGACCGTCCGCTCGATCACGCCGGAGGCGCCGCCGTTGCCCCGATAGGTGAGCAGCAGCGGTTCCAGGTTGGCCCGGGTGGTGCGCATCAGGCCGACCCGGTCGGCGACCGGCCGGGGCATCACGTCCTCGTGCGGGAGCACCACACCGCCCTCGCGGCCGCTCACCGCGAGGGCGCCGATCAGGCCGCGCTGGAGCAGCTCGGGGGAGTCGGTGGTGGCCGGCACCCGCTGCTCGTAGACGTAGATCGCGGGCTCGGGGTCGGCGGCCAGGACGCCCTCGCGCTGCCAGGCGGCCAGCAGCCGGGCGGCGTGCCGGTAGCGGGTGTCGCGGTCGGGGCGGTCGCCGGCGTCCTCGGGTTCGGGCCTGGGCAGGATCAGCCGGACCACGTTGTGCGGGTCGGCGGTCTCCAGGTCGAGCCGGCGGCCCGGGTCGACGACGTCGTACGGCGGGGACATCACCGCGGCCAGGGCGCCGACCCGGTCGGGGACGTAGCGCAGGCCGCGGAAGGGGGACAGGGACAGGCCGGCGGTGGCAACGTGCCCGGGATCGCCGGGGCCGCCCTCGGGAGTCTCGACTCCGTCTTCTGCACTGGGTGTGCTCATTCTGGGCATCGTAACCGGGTACACGTTGTTGAGAGATCGGAATGCCCGCGCCGAGTTGGTGGGGCGGGTGTGCGACCGAGGGCGAGGTACGGCATGGACGACGGGCAGGAACGGGTGGACGGTGGCGGCCCGGCCGAGTCGGGCGGGCCGACCGGTGCCACCCACGGGGGCGCTCCGGCCGACGGCGCGGCCGGCTGTGCACCGGCCGACGGCACGGCGGTCGGCGAGGTGCCGGTCGGCGGAGTGCCGCGGCAGAGCCGTTCCGGGGAGCCCACCGGGGACGTGTACGACTGGTTCCGCCGGGGCGCCCGGTTGCTTGCGCAGGGACATCCGGCGGCCGCCGAGCAGCTGCTCGCCCGGGCGGCGGCGGCCGAGCCGCACTCGCGCAGCATCCGGGAGGCGCTGGCACGGGCCCAGTTCGACGCGGGCTCGTACGCGGCGGCGCTGGACAACTTCCGGGCCGTGGCGCTCGCGGACCCGGCGGACGACTACGCTCAGTTCGGGTGGGGCGTCGCGGCGGCCCGGCTGGGCGACTTCGAGACCTCCGCCGAGCACTTGGCGCTGGCCGTGGCGATGCGGCCGGAGGCCGACCACTACCGGCAGGCGCTGCGGCAGACCCGGGCGACCCTGGCGGCCCGTGCCGGGGCGTACGGACCGTTGCTGCCGGGAGCACCCGGGTACCTGGCGCCCCCGGCTGTCGCCGAGGACCCGGCCGAAGGGGCCGGAGGAGCGGCGGATGACGCCGGTGCCGGGACCGGAGCGGGCGCCGACGACGGCGGCGCCTGACCGGTGGGCGCGACGACCGGCCGGACGCCGTGACGGTCGGCGTGATGCACGACGCGGTGCGGCACGGACGGTGTGACGCACGAGGAAGTGCGGCACGGGCGAGGCGACGGACGACGCAGTGATCGACGATGCAGTGAACGACGCAGTGAATGAGGTAGCGCAGCCATGACCGAGACGGCCACCCCCGTGCGACGGACCGCCCCCGGCGGCAGCGAGCGGCCGCTGACCGACGCGTACGACACCGCGCTGCTGGACCTGGACGGTGTGGTCTACGCGGGCGCACACGCGATCGAGCACGCGGTGGACGCGCTGGACGCCGCCCGGACGGCCGGGATGCGGCTGGCGTACGTGACCAACAACGCCTCCCGCCCGCCGCGCGTGGTGGCCGAGCACCTGACCGAGCTGGGCGTCCCGGCCGAGCCCACCGACGTGATCAACTCGGCCCAGGCCGCCGCCCGGCTGGTCGCCGAGAAGGTGCCGGCCGGGTCGAAGGTGCTGGTCGTGGGCGGTCTCGGGCTGGAGGAGGCGCTGGCCGAGCTGGGGCTGGTCGCGGTCCGCTCGCTGGCCGACGGACCGCTCGCGGTGGTCCAGGGCTTCGACCCCTCGGTGGGGTGGGCGGACCTGGCGGAGGCCTCGTACGCGGTGCAGAGCGGCCTGCCGTGGGTGGCGTCCAACCTGGACCTGACGGTGCCGAGGGCCCGCGGCATCGCGCCCGGCAACGGCACCCTGGTGGCGGCGGTGCGGGCGGCGACCGGGGTGGAGCCGGAGGTGGCGGGCAAGCCGCTGCCGCCGATGCACCGCGAGACCGTGCTGCGTACCGGCGCGGAGCGGCCGCTGGTGGTCGGGGACCGGCTGGACACCGACATCGAGGGCGCGTTCAACGGCGGGGTGGACAGCCTGCTGGTGTTCACCGGGGTGACCACTCCGGAGCTGCTGCTGGCGGCCCCCGTCGAGCACCGGCCGACCTACCTGGCGGCCGACCTGCGCGGACTGCTCGTCCCGCACCCGAAGGTGACGGCCGTGGACGGCGGCTTCGCGTGCGGCGGCTGGGTCGCGGGGGTCGAGGCCGGGGTGCTGCGGCTGTCCGGGGCAGGGGACCGCTGGGACGGCCTGCGGGCGCTGTGCGCGGCGGCGTGGACGGTGCTGGACGCGGGTGGTGCGCCGGTGGACGGCCGGAAGGCACTGGCCGACCTGGGGTTCTGAGGGCGGTCGGCGGTACCGGGGGCGGGACTGCCTCCGGCGCCGCCTTCGGCGGCCGGGTTCAGAACAGGGTGCGCAGCCGCAGCAGGTCGCGGAAGCCCGCCTCCAGCTTGACCCGGCCGCCCGCCCACGCGGAGGCGAAGTTGAGCCGGCCGCCGACCAGTGCGACCAGATCGTCGCTGCTCATGGTGAGCCGGATCTCCGCCTTCGTGGTTGGGGGGCCGGGGGCGGCCACCACGTCCTGGATCCGGCCGTCGCGCAGCTGCCCGGTGAAGGTCAGGTCGAGGTCGGTGATCCGGCAGCTGAGCGAGCGGTCGAGGGCCGCGGCCTTGTGGACGTCGCCGGTGGACTGCGTCATGTTCCGGCTGAGCTGCTCCAGTGCCTCCCGGCACTCCTCGGAATTCGCCACGGGGCGGCTCCCTCCCCCGGTCGCTACGGTGCTGACTGCGGGCCACGGTACCTCAGGAGGGTTTTGGCGGTAGCGTCGTCAGTGGGGTGCCCGGAACGGCCCGGGTGCCGAGGGCGACAGAGCGACACGTGTAGGCGATTGGGAGGCACCCGGATGCTGCCGAGGACGGTTCGGGGAGTGGTGGAGACCGCCGCCGGGGTGGTCGAGGAGGTCGGCAGGCTGGTCGTCGGGACGGCGACCTCGATCCTGGAGAAGGCGGGGGTCGACGTCGCCGAGGTCGAGCGTCGGATGGGTGGCCAGTTCCCGCCGTCGGTGGAGACCTTGCAGACCCTGGCCGGGGAAGCGCTCACCGCCGGGCGCGCCGGGGTGGACCTGGCCGTGGGCGTGGCGCGCAACGAGGCGGAGAAGGTCTTCGAGAAGGTCGGCGACCAGGTGACCAAGGTCGGCGTGGTGCTGGCGTACCTGGAGACCAAGCTGCGCGAGGTCGAGGAGGAGGCCCCGGTGGCCGAGTCCGGGCCGCGGTCGTACGAGGCCGATCAGCCGGTGCCGGCGCCGCGGGCGGGCGACCTGTTCGGACGCGGCTGGGAGTTCGAGGAGGAGCGGTCGGCCGCCCGGACGGCGGATGAGCCGATAGTCGCCGAGCGGGTGGAGGTGGACGAGCCGGTCGAGGTCGATCCGCCGATTGCGCCCGAGCCGGTGCCCGTGGTCTCCCCGACCCCGCAGGAGGAGCCCGCCGTCGGCGGCAAGGCGGGACCGGCCGGGGAGTCCACGGTGAAGAAGAGCGCCGCAGGCGAGGGTGGTGCGGGCACGAGCCCCGCGAGCACGAGCCCCGCGAGCAAGGGCGCCGCCAAGAAGAGCACGGCGAAGAAGACCGCGGTCGACAGGGCCACGCCGAAGAAGACGGCGGGCAAGAAGGCCGCCGCGAAGAAGACGACGACCGTCAAGAAGACCGCCACCGCCAAGCAGACCGAAGCGCAGTCCGAGGCCGCGGCGCGGCCCGGGACTCCCGCCAAGCGCGCGGCGACCAGGAAGACCACCGTTCGCAAGGCCACCAGCACGAAGAAGCCCGATGCCCGAGACGAGTGAACCGCCCGAGTCCGCCCGCCCGCCCGAGTCCGCCCGCCCGCCCGGGTCCGCCCGGCACGCCGTGCCGCCGGCAGCGCTCGACGCGGTCGTCCCTGCCGAGCCGCTCGGCGTCGAACCGGCTCCCACCGGCCACCCCGGGATCGACGCCGGGCTGGCCCTGCTGGAGGCCCTGGACGGGGTCCCGGCCGAGGCACACGTCGCGGTGTACGAAGATGTTCACCAGCGGCTCGTCGACACACTGGCCGCGCTCGACCAGGAATGACCCGCAGGATCCGTAGGAGCTGAAGCACCAGTGGCAGTGGCACGACGCCGACTCGACGCGGAACTGGTCCGCCGCAAGCTGGCCCGATCGCGTGAACACGCGTCCGAACTGATCGCTGCCGGACGGGTGACCGTCGGCGGCACCACCGCGACCAAGCCGGCCACCCAGGTGGAGACCTCGGCGGCGGTCGTGGTGGCCAAGGACGAGAACGACCCCGACTACGTCTCGCGCGGCGGCCACAAGCTCGCCGGCGCGTTCGCGGCCTTCGTGCCGCAGGGCCTGGTGGTCGAGGGCCGTCGGGCGTTGGACGCGGGCGCCTCCACCGGCGGGTTCACCGATGTGCTGCTGCGCGCCGGGGCCGCGCACGTGCTGGCGGTGGACGTCGGCTACGGGCAGCTCGCCTGGTCGCTGCAGAGCGACGATCGGGTCACCGTGATGGACCGCACCAATGTGCGCGAGCTGACCCTGGACCTGATCGGCGGCACCCCGGTGGACCTGGTGGTGGGCGACCTGTCGTTCATCTCGCTGGGCCTGGTGCTCCCGGCGCTCGCCTCCTGCGCGGCCGAGGACGCGGACCTGGTCCTGATGGTCAAGCCGCAGTTCGAGATCGGCAAGGAGCGCCTGGGCAGCGGCGGGGTGGTGCGCAGCCCGCAGCTGCGCGCCGAGATGGTGCGCCAGGTCGCCGGGCAGGCGTGGGAGCTCGGGCTGGGCGTGCGCGCGGTCACCGCGAGCCCCCTGCCGGGGCCGTCCGGAAACGTCGAGTACTTCCTCTGGCTGCGCCGGGACGCTCCGCAGCTGGACCCCGAGGCTGCGGACCGGGCCGTGGCGGAGGGGCCCCGGTAGGGTGCCTTGCGAGCGTCCGGCCCGTCATGTTGTATGGCGCGGCCGCACCGGGGCCAAGGGCGACCCGGCAGGCGTTAGGGAGAGGGCAGCGGCATGAGCGATGAAGAACGTACGGTCTTCCTGATCGCGCACACCGGCCGGGAGGCGGCGCTGCGCAGCGTCGAGGCTCTGGTGCACGGGCTGCTGAAGGCGGGGCTCCGGATCAGACTGCTGGAGGCCGAGGCGGTGGACCTGGATCTGCCGGAAGGCGTCGAGAAGGTGGCCGAGGGCCCCGGGGCGGCGGACGGCTGCGAGCTGATCCTGGTGGCCGGCGGGGACGGGACGCTGCTGCGCGGGGCGGAGCTGGCGCGCTCGCACGGGCTGCCGATGCTCGGGATCAACCTGGGCCGGGTGGGCTTCCTCGCCGAGGCCGAGCGGGACGACCTGGCGGTGGTGGTCGAGCGGGTGGTGGACGCCGACTACGAGGTCGAGGAGCGGATGACGATCGATGTCATCGTCCGCACCAACGGCGATGTGGTGCACGAGGACTGGGCGCTGAACGAGGCCTCGATCGAGAAGGCGTCGCGGGAGCGGATGCTGGAGGTGGTGACCGAGGTGGACGGCCGCCCGGTCTCCAACTTCGGCTGTGACGGCGTGGTGTGCGCGACGCCGACCGGTTCCACCGCGTACGCGTTCTCCGGCGGCGGGCCGGTGGTGTGGCCGGAGGTGGAGGCGCTGCTGATGGTGCCGATCTCCGCGCACGCGCTGTTCGCCCGTCCGCTGGTGACCTCGCCGAAGTCGGTGCTGGCGGTCGAGGTGCAGCCCAAGACCCCGCACGGCGTGCTCTGGTGCGACGGGCGGCGTTCGGTCGAACTGCCCGCCGGGGCGCGGGTGGAGGTCCGCCGGGGCCGGACCCCGGTGCGGCTGGCCAGACTGCACCGGGCGCCGTTCACCGACCGGCTGGTGGCCAAGTTCGCGCTGCCGGTGACGGGTTGGCGCGGCCGGGCCGACCACCACTAGGGCGCCCCTGACGCCGGCCGGTACCGGGGCGGCCGGCCGCTGCGCGTCCACACGCACCAACGTCCGTGCGGGCCGGTGGATTTCGTCTGCCACGAGGCCGTTGACCGGCCGCCGGCGGTCCGTCACACCGCCAGCGGCTGGGCCTCGTCGGCAGGTTCGAGCCGGCCGCCGGCCGCCGCGTGGGCGGCCAGGGAGACGAGGCGTTCGACGGCGGCGGGGACGCTCGCGGCGGGCACGGTGACCGGGAGGCGGATGTGGTGCTCGAAGGCGCCGTCCGAACCGAAGCGGTTGCCCGAGGCGATCCGGACCCCGCCGAGCTCCCCGGCCCGGGCCAGTGCCGCGCCGGACAGGCCGTCGGTGGAGACCCACAGCGAGAGCCCGCCGGGCGGCATGGTGAAGCTCCATCCGGGCAGCCGTTCGGGCAGGGCGGCGGCGAAGGCCCGCGCGGTGGCCCGCAGCCGGGTCAGCTGGTGCTCCCGGACCTCGGGCAGCGGTTCGCCCAGCAGCTCGGCGGCGATCAGCTGGTCCAGCACCGGGGTGCCGACGTCGCTGTAGACCCGCTCGGTGGCCAGTCGGCGCACCAGCGCGGGCGCGGCCCGGACCCAGCCGATCCGCAGGCCGCCCCAGAACAGTTTGCCCGCCGAGCCGACGGTGACCACCTGGGCGGAGCGGTCCAGCGCCGCCGTCGGGCGCGGCAGCGGTGTGGACGGCGGGACGCCCCAGCCGAGCTCGGCGGTGGTCTCGTCGGCCAGCACGATGCTCCCGGCGGCCCGGGCGGCGGCGAGCAGTTCGCGGCGCTGCTCCTCGCCGATCAGCGCGCCGGTCGGGTTGTGGAAGTCCGGGATCACGTAGGCGACCCTGGGGCCGGCGCCGCGCAGCACCCGCCGCCACTCGTCGAGGTCCCAGGCGGGCTGCGGCGTCCAGGCGTACGGCACCGGCACCAGGCGCGCGCCGGTCAGCCGCAGTGCCTGCAGGGTGTGCGCGTAGCTGGGCGCCTCGACGGCGACCCGGTCGCCGCGGCCGATCAACGCCCGCTGGACCAGGTGCAGGCCGCCCATCGCGCCGGTGGTGATCAGGATCTGGTCGGGGGTGGTGGGCAGCCCGCGCTCGGTGAAGCGGCGGGCGACGGCCTCGCGCAGCACCGGGACGCCGGTGGGGTAGTGGCCGTGCCCGGCGGCGTAGTACGGCAGCTGTTCGACGGCCCGGGCGGCGGCCCGGCCGACCCAGGGCTGCGGGGCGGGCGGGGCGGCGACGCCGAGGTCCAGGATGCGGCCCTGCTCGTCCGGCGGGACGGGGTGCAGGGCCTCGCCGGGTGGCGGGGCGCCCTCGGGCAGGGCGGTCCAGCTGCCCGCGCCGCGCCGGCTGTGCAGGTAGCCGTCGCCGCGCAGGGTCTCGTACGCGGTGGCGACGGTGGTGCGGCTCATCGACAGGGCGGTGGCCAGCTCGCGTTCGGCGGGCAGCCGGGCGCCGACCGGCAGCCGGCCCTCGGTGACCAGTAGCCGGATCTGCCCGGCCAGGGTGCGGTAGGCGGGGCGGCGCGCGGTGGCCGGCTCGGGGAGCCGGGCGGTGGCGAGCAGCCGGGCCAGGGCGGGCGGGGTGACGGTGGTGTGCCAGTCGGCCATGGCAATCAGTCCACTTGATCGGTATTGGCCCTGGAGTGGGCCGTTTTGGCCTGGTCATCATGACAGGGCGGCCACACCGTCCGCCACCGCCGGGCCGATTCCGGTGGTGCAGCACCACCGCAGGAGCAGCATTGGCCACCACGACCACGCCGGCGCCGGCCGTCCCGTCCGTCACCCCGACCACCGCCACCCCGTCGTCCACGTCCACGCCCACCGGCACCCCGACCCGGACCTCCGTTCCCGCCGCCCGGGGAACCGGCCTCGCCGTCCGGGTGTTCGGTGACACCCGCGCCCTGGGCCGCCGGATCCCGCAGCTGTTCGTCGGCCTCGCCCTGTACGGGGTGAGCATGGCGCTGATGCTCCGCGCCGGCCTCGGCCTCGACCCCTGGGACGTCCTGCACCAGGGCCTCCAACGCACCGTCGGCCTCTCGGTCGGCGCCTGGGTGACCATCTGCGGCGCGCTCGTCCTGCTGCTGTGGATCCCGATGCGCCAGCGCCCTGGCCTGGGCACCGTCGCCAACGTGCTGGTGATCGGCGCGTCCATGGACCTCACCCTGCGGGTCCTCGACGGCCCCGGCGCCCTGCCCGCCCGGATCGCGCTGACGGCCGCGGCGATCGCCCTCAACGGTCTGGCCAGCGGCCTCTACATCGGTGCCCGGCTCGGCCCCGGCCCGCGCGACGGCCTGATGACCGGCCTGCACCGGCGCACCGGCCGATCGCTGCGGCTGATCCGCACCGGCATCGAGGTGACGGTGCTCACCGCCGGCCTGCTGCTCGGCGGTACCGCCGGGGTCGGCACCGTCGCGTACGCGCTCGCCATCGGCCCGCTGGTGCAGTTCCTCCTGCCCTGGTGCACCGTGCCGGCGCCCGCGGAGGACTCCCGGAAGGGATGAACTTCCGGGTACGGAGTTGCCGCGCGCCGTTGCCGCTCGTCGCGCGCCGGGGGCGGAACCTCGTAAGGTCGTCTCCGTGTTGGACGAGATGCGGATACGGGATCTTGGGGTCATCGACGACGCGGTGGTCGAACTCGCCCCCGGCTTCACCGCCGTGACCGGTGAGACCGGCGCAGGCAAGACCATGGTCGTGACCAGCCTCGGCCTGCTGCTCGGCGGACGCGCCGACCCGGGCCTGGTGCGCAACGGCACCGGACGCGCCGTCGTGGAGGGCCGGCTGGAACTGCCTGTCGACTCCCCGGTGGCGGCCCGCGCGGTCGAGGCCGGGGCCGAACTGGACGACGACGGCGCGCTGCTGCTCAGCCGGACGGTCTCCGCGGAGGGCCGCTCCCGGGCGCACGTCGGCGGCCGGTCCGTCCCGGTCGGGCTGCTGGCCGAACTCGGCGAGGACCTGATCGCCGTGCACGGCCAGACCGACCAGCAGCGCCTGCTGCGCCCGGCCCGCCAGCGCGGCGCGCTGGACCGGTACGCGGGCGCCTCGGTGGCCGAGCCGCTGGCCCGCTACCGGGAGACCTACCGCGCCCTGCGCGAGGTCTCGGCGAGCCTGGAGGAGCTGACCACCCGGGCCCGCGAGCGCGCCCAGGAGGCCGACCTGCTGCGCTTCGGCCTGGACGAGATCGCCGCCGCCGAGCCGGTGGCCGGCGAGGACGTGGAGCTGGCCGCCGAGGCCGAGCGGCTCGGCCATGCCGATGCGCTGTCCTCCGCCGCGACCCTCGCCCACGCCGCCCTGGCCGGCGACCCGGTCGACCCGGAGGCGCTGGACGCGGGCACCCTGCTCGCGCAGTCCCGCCGGGCCCTGGACGCGGTGCGCCACCACGACGAGCGGCTGGCCGCCCTGGCCGACCGCCTCAACGAGGTCGGCTACCTGCTCGCCGACGTCGCCGGCGACCTGGCCGGCTACGCGGACGACCTGGACGCCGACCCGGTGCGGCTGTCCGCCGTCGAGGACCGCCGGGCTGTGCTGGCCCAGCTGCTGCGCAAGTACGGCGGCGAGGAGAACTCGCTCGCCGAGGTGATCGCCTGGGCCGAGGCCGGGGCGGTGCGGCTCGCCGAGCTCGACGGCGACGACGACCGGATCGACGAGCTCGGCGCCCGGGAGACCGAGCTGCGGGCCGAGCTGGCCGAGCTGGCCGCCGAGGTGTCGCAGGCCCGGCACGCCGCGGCCGGGCGGTTCGCCGAGGCGGTCTCCTCCGAACTCGCCGAACTGGCCATGCCGCACGCCCGGGTGACCTTCTCGATCAGCCAGGTGGACGACCTGGCCGGGATCGAGGTCGGCGGGCGCACCGTCGCGTACGGTCCGCACGGCGTGGACGAGGTCGAGGTGCTGCTCGCCCCGCACCCGGGCGCCCAGCCGCGCCCAATCGCCAAGGGCGCCTCCGGCGGTGAGCTGTCGCGCGTGATGCTCGCCGTCGAGGTGGTCTTCGCGGGGGCCGACCCCGTCCCCACCTACCTGTTCGACGAGGTGGACGCGGGCGTCGGCGGCAAGGCCGCGGTCGAGATCGGCCGCCGGCTGGCCAAGTTGGCCGAGTCCGCCCAGGTCGTGGTGGTCACCCACCTCCCACAGGTCGCCGCGTTCGCCGACCGCCACCTGGTGGTGGAGAAGACCAACGACGGCACCGTGACCCGCAGTGGTGTCAAGGTGCTGAACGACGAGGAGCGGGTGCGCGAACTCTCCCGGATGCTGGCCGGCCTGGAGGACTCGGAGCTGGGCCGCGCCCACGCCGAGGAACTGTTGGCCGCCGCCCGGGCCCCGCGCCACCGGTAGCCGGCGCCGGCGGCCCCTCGGACGTCGGCGACGCGCCCCGGTGGCGCCGACTGTCCAAGAGGGCCGCCGACCTGGCATGGTGGCGGCTGGACACTGGCTTTCCAGCCCCGAGCGCCGCCCGGCGGGCAATCCTCGCGAAGCGGCGCGCGAACCTGATCGAGTCGGATGCGAGACGACGTGGACCATTCCGCCGCCCGGGCCACCGCGGCCGTCCCCGAACCGGGGCAGCTGCACGTGGTACTCGTCCTGGCCGCCAGCACCGGCGGCATCGGTGCGCACGTGCGCTCCCTGGCCCAGGGCCTGGTCGCGCACGGGGTGAACGTCACGGTCTGCGCGCCGGCCGGCGCGGACGCGCTCTTCGGCTTCTCCCGTACGGGCGCCAGGTTCCACACCGTCGACATCACGCCCACCGCGGGCGCCCGCAGCGACGCCACCGCGATCGGCGAACTGCGCCGGGCCTTCACCGGCGCCGACGTGGTGCACGCTCACGGTCTGCGCGCCGGGCTGCTGTCCGACCTGGCGCTGCGCACCGCGGGCCGGTTCCCGGGACTGCGTCCGGAGACCCCGCTGGTGGTCACCTCGCACCACGCGCTGCTCGCCACCGGCATGGAGCGCCGGCTGCAGCGGCTGATGGAGCGCCGGGTGGCGCGCGCCGCCGACCTGGTCCTCGGCGCCTCCTCCGACCTGGTCGCTCGGGCCCGTGAACTGGGTGCCACCGACGCCCGGCTGGGCCCGGTGGCCGCCCCGCCGATGCCCGAGGGCCGGCTCGGCCGCACCGAGGCGCGGGCCGCGCTGCTCGGCGACGGCCCGGACCGCCCGCTGGTGCTGGCGGTCGGCCGGCTCGTCCCGCAGAAGGCCTTCGGGCTGCTGCTGGACGCCACCCCGGAGCTGTCCGCGCTGGACCCGCAGCCGCTCGTGCTGATCGCCGGGGACGGCCCGGAGGCGGGCGTGCTGCGCGAGCGGGCGGCCGCCGAGAAGCTTCCGGTGCGGCTGCTCGGCTACCGCACCGACGTGCCCGACCTGCTGGCCGCCGCCGACGTGGTGGTGGTCCCCAGCCGCTGGGAGGCCCGCTCGCTGGTGGTGCAGGAGGCGATGCGGGCCGGGGTGCCGGTGGTCGCCACCGCTGTCGGCGGCATCCCCGAACTGGTCGGCGACGCCGCCGTGCTGGTGCCCTCCGGGGACCTGGAGGCGCTCGGCCGCGCGGTGCGCGCCCTGCTGGCCGACCCGGCCCGCCGCGAGCAGCTGGTGGCGGCCGGCCGGCAGCAGGCCGAGACCTGGCCGGACGAGGCCGCCACCGTCGCCCAGGTGCTCAGCACCTACGACGAGCTGGTGCAGCGCGGGTAACGCGGGTCCTAGACGGTGGCCCGCTCGACCCGGTCGGCGGCCGGGCCGTCCGGCTGGGCGGACAGGTACGCGGCGCCGCAGGCGGTCAGCCGCAGGGCGGTGTCGATCAGTGGGACGTGGCTGAAGGCCTGGGGGAAGTTGCCGACCTGGCGCTTGAGCCGTGGGTCCCACTCCTCGGCGAGCAGGCCCAGGTCGTTGCGCAGTGCCAGTAGCCGGTCGAAGAGTTCGCGGGCCTCTTGTACCCGGCCGATCATGGCGAGGTCGTCGGCGAGCCAGAACGAGCAGGCCAGGAAGGCGCCTTCGTGGCCGGAGAGGCCGTCGACGTTGTTGCCGGA
>NZ_JBHVFE010000203.1:0-15029 GCF_042801945.1 Kitasatospora sp. NPDC057542 | reverse complement strand
AGACAGCCCGACCACCGTGCGCGACTGCTCCGCCCAGGTCCTCCCCCTGTCATCGCCCCTGGTGGCTGCGGGTGCGGTCACCGTGGCGGAAGACCACTGACAAATCCGGCCCCGGGCCGGTACGGTGCCGCGCGGAGCGCATCCGCCGAGACCCGGTGGGTGCGCCGGGCCCGGTCCTGACACCATGGGACCGAGATCACGACACCGTGACACCCTCGGAGGAGTCAGCAACATGAGCACGCACTACGACGTCGTCGTCCTCGGCGCGGGCCCCGGCGGCTACACCGCTGCCGTCCGCTCGGCCCAGCTGGGTCTGAAGGTCGCGGTCATCGAGGCCAAGTACTGGGGCGGCGTCTGCCTCAACGTCGGCTGCATCCCCTCCAAGGCCCTGCTGCGCAACGCCGAGCTCGCCCACATCTTCACCAAGGAGGCCAAGACCTTCGGCATCAAGGTCGAGGGCCAGGTGACCTTCGACTTCGGCGAGGCCTTCCGGCGCAGCCGGTCGGTGGCCGACGGCCGGGTCAAGGGCGTCCACTACCTGATGAAGAAGAACGGCATCACCGAGTACGACGGCTGGGGCACCTTCGTCGACGACCACACCCTCCAGGTCGCGCTGAGCGGCGGCGGCTTCGAGGTCGTCACCTTCGGCCACTGCATCATCGCCGCCGGTGCCACCACCCGGCTGCTGCCCGGCACCAGCCTGAGCGACCGCGTGGTCACCTACGAGGAGCAGATCCTCACCGAGCAGCTGCCGGAGAGCATCATCATCGCGGGCGCCGGCGCGATCGGTGTCGAGTTCGCCTACGTGCTGCACAACTACGGCGTGAAGGTCACCATCGTCGAGTTCCTGGACCGCGTGGTGCCGCTGGAGGATGTCGAGGTATCCACCGAACTCGCCAAGCAGTACCGCAAGCTGGGCATCGAGGTGCTGACCTCCACCCGGGTCGAGTCGATCGACGACAGCGACCCGAACGCCAAGGTCCGGGTCACCGTCACCAAGGACGGGCAGCAGCAGGTGCTGGAGGCCGACAAGGTGCTCCAGGCGATCGGCTTCGCGCCGCGGGTCAACGGCTACGGCCTGGAGAACACCGGGGTCAAGCTCACCGACCGCAACGCCATCGCGGTGGACGGCCGCGGCCGCACCAGCGTCGAGCACATCTTCGCGATCGGCGACGTGACCGCCAAGCTGATGCTCGCGCACGCTGCCGAGACGATGGCCGTGATCGCCGCCGAGACCATCGGCGGGGCGGAGACCATGGAGGTCGACTTCGTCATGATCCCGCGCGCCACCTACTGCCAGCCGCAGATCGCCTCCTTCGGCTACACCGAGGCACAGGCCCGCGAGCTCGGCCACGACGTCAAGGTCGCCAAGTTCCCGTTCACCGCCAACGGCAAGGCGCACGGCCTCGGCCACCCGATCGGTTTCGTCAAGGTCATCAGCGACAACACGCACGGTGAGCTGCTCGGCGCCCACCTGATCGGCCCCGAGGTCACCGAGCTGCTGCCGGAGCTGACGCTGGCCCAGCAGTGGGACCTGACCGTCCACGAGGTCGCCCGCAACGTGCACGCCCACCCGACCCTGGGCGAGGCGGTCAAGGAGGCCATCCACGGCCTCGCCGGGCACATGATCAACATGTGACGCACCGGCCCCGAGCGCGCCGTGCCCCGCCGAGCGACCGCTCGGCGGGTTCCGGCGAGGGGTCCCGGCGGGCCGTCAGTCGTGCCCGGCGATCAGGCCGAGCCGGCCGTCGAAGCGGCGGTAGAGCACCCGGCCGCGGCCGCCGGCCGGGTGCGCGAAGAACAGGAACGGCAGCTCCGCGCCCGCCAGCCGGTCGACGGCCTGTGCCTCCGTCAGCCGGGGCGCGCCGTACGGGCTGAGGGTGATCGGCGAGGTCCGCCGGCCGGCCGGGCCGGCGGGGACGGTACGGGCGAGGCGGTAGCCGGTCGGCCCGACCCGGTAGACCACGGCGTCGGTCCCGGTCGCCGGATCGGCGAACAGGTGGATGTCGTAGTCCATCGCGTCCATGGTCCGGGCGGCGGCCTCCGGTGAACACCACACCAGCGAGGGCTCCTTGTGCCGGACCACCCGCAGCTCGCGGTCGGCCTCGCTGCCCGGCCCGGTGGGGGCCGCCGCGGGGTGGCCCGGCCAGGGGCGCGGCGCCCAGGCCCCGGTGACGGCCCTGATCCTGGCGTGCAGCGCGTCGCTCACCCGGTCGAGCGAGTCACCCAGCCCGGCCGCGGCCTCCTGGACGCGGATCCGCCGGCCGTCCACCTCGGCGTTCACCTGCGCGAGCACGCCCCCGGCCACGGTCGCGAGCCGGACCCTCAGCCCCTCGACCAGGATCCCCACCCCCGGAGCCGCCGCCGCGGCGGCCACCCGGGCCCGCGCCTCGGCCAGGACCTCGCCGGTCAGTCCCTCGAACGCCCTCACCGTGACCAACTCGCCCATCCCCAGGCCCTTCCACTCCCAGCCGGCGCATACCGGCGACCAGGATCCCGGCCCCCCGGCCGCGCGGCCAGGGCCCAACGGCCCCACCGCGGGGGCCGGGCGGACCAACGGCGGTCTCGCCAGGGCTCTGCTGCCGTCACTCTCGGCCGGTCCGCTGCTGGTCGGTGCCACCACGGGCTCACCCGCGGTGCCGGCCGCCTCCGCCCCGGTCCGGGCGCCGGCCTTCGTCCTTTCGGCGACCGGACCGATCGCCCACCGCAGGGGGGTCCGTCCCCGAGCGGCCGGGCGTGCCACCGGTGCGCAGCTCGCTGAGCACCGCCCAGGCCACCGACACCGCCGGCACCGCCACCACCGCGCCCAGGGCCCCCGCCAGCACCGCGCCGCCGGCCACGGACAGGGCGATGACCACCGGGTGGATGCGGACGGACCAGCTGAGCACCAGCGGATGCAGCAGGTGGCCCTCGATCTGGCCGATGACCACGATCAGCGCGAGCACCAGCAGCGCGATCACCGGGCCGCGGGCGGCGAGAGCGACCATGGCGGCGATCGCCAGGGCGATCGGGGAACCGACCAGCGGGACGAGGGTCGCCACGAACTCCAGCACCATCAGAGGCATGACCAGTGGCACCTGCAGGATCGCCAGCGCGATGCCCACCAGCACGGCGTTGGACGCCGCCACGATCAGCACGCCGCGGGTGTAGCCCGCGAAGGTCTGCCAGGCGACGCGGCCGGCGCGGTCCCAGGCGGAGCGGCTGCGGACCGGCAGCTGCTGCTGCGCCCAGGACCACATCCGGTCGCCGGAGTGCAGGAAGAACACCGAGCAGAACACCGCGAGCGCCAGCCCGGTGACCAGCTCGACGACCCGGCCGGCGCCGCTGAGTGCGGTGCTGAGCAGGGCGGAGCGGTGGGCCGAGATGAACTCGCCGATCTTGGCCCGCAGATCGGTGAGGGTGCCGGGCCGTAGGTGAAAGGGGGCGCCGGTGAGCCAGCGGTCGATCCGGGCGAGGCCGCCGCGCAGCTCGCTGCCCAGCCGGCTCCAGTCGTCGGCGACGGTCGAGCCGGCCAGCGCCAGCACCCCGCCGACGAGCACGAAGGTGCAGAGGAAGGCGAGCAGGACGGCGAGCGGGCGCGGCGTCGCCCGGGCCAGCAGGTCGACCGGCGGGCGCAGTACGGACGTGATGACCAGGGCCACGAACAGCGCGATGACCGGCAGTACGAGCCGGGCGAGGACGTCGACGACCAGATAGGCGGCGAGCCCGAGCAGCACCAGCCGCCAGGTGTACCCGGCCGCCGTCCGCAGTCCGGAGGAGACGTGCTCCCCGGACGGGGCCCGGCCCGGGCCCGGTGCCCCCGCCGGGGTCCGGCGTGCCGACACCCGGGGGCGGCGGCTGCCCAGCGGAACGGGCCGTCGGTCCGGTCCGGCGCCGTTCACTCCCACGGGCGGCCTCCTCGGGCTCGGAGGGGTGTCCTCACGTCTCGATGACCCGGGCCGTGACGGTTCGCCCTGTGGCGCCGCCGGATCCGGTCGCCCGGGCACCGAGATTTTCGGCTCCTCGGTGTGTAGGAGCGCCGGGCCGGGGCAAACGCGCAGTGACACCGGTCTTCCTCCCGGAAGGACATCGGTCCTCCGTGTACAAGCGGTCGGCCGGGGGAGGAGAATCGATGGCGCAGGGTGGGGAGAGAAGGAGGCCGAGATGAGAAGCCTCACCCGCCGTTACGCGGTGACGCTCCCCGGCCCGATCGGCGGGCACGCCCCACCGTCCGTGGTCGTCGTGCACGAGACGCAGACCGTGGGGCCCGATGGCGGCCTGGTCTGGGAGAGCTCGGACGGTGGCCTGCGGGTGGAGATCGCCGGCGGGGTGGCCACCGTCCTGGCGGCTCCCGGAACATGCAGTCGGCACCCGTGCCTGACGGCGGTGCCGCTGCCATGACCACGCGGGCATGGCGCATGCCGGAGCGAAGGCGGTGAAGGAGAGAAGGCGACGAGGGCGGACGTCGCGACGGACGGTCACTGCGCGCTGGCGGCCAAGGCCTCGCGCACGGTGACCAGGCAGGGGTCGCAGTACCGGTCCGGTCCGGCCGCACCGGTACCGTCCGCCGCCGGGACGACGCGCTGGGAGGGTTCCAGGAACCGCCCGCACAGTGAGGACGTCGCGTCGTCCTTCGCCACCACGTGCCACACCACGGCGGGCGGGGACACCGCCGGGTCGTGCTCGGCCCACATCTCGTACACGGCGCTACCTCCGGATCGTTGGGGGCTCGGTGCCTCCATGCAAACCCGGGGTCTGCCGAACAGCCACCGGGCCAGACCCGGTGGGATGGTTGTCGCTCGGTGACAGGTCGAGCACGAGGCCGCCCCGGCGTCGCCCGGGGCGGGCGCCCGCTCAGTCCCGCCGGTCGGTGCCCGGCCGCCCCGGAGCCCTGATTCCCGAGGCGGTGGTCCCCGGGCCGTCGGCCCGGTCGCGGCCCTGGCCGGCGGCCAGGCGGCGTCGGATCACCATCAGGTCGAGCCCGGCGACGCCGGCGAACCCGGCGCACAGGGCGGCGAAGAAGGCGTAGGTCCCCTGGTTGGGCGCGGGGCCCGGGCCGGCCATCGCGGCCAGTACGGCGAAGGCCACCGTCCCGACGACGAACAGGACCAGGAAGACCCGGGACAGCAGCCGTCTCAGCTCCAGGTCCGAACGGGCGGTCACCGGCTCGGTGCCCCGTCGCACCGTGTCCTGGGGCCGGAGCTGTGGTGTCGTCCGGCCGGGGCCCTGCGGGGTGCCCGGGAAGTCGTGGCGTTCGCCGCCTCGGCGACGGGCCCTGCTCCCGTGCTGCGTTCCCGGTTTGCGTGGTTCGGCCATGACGGCCCCCGAACGGAGTCAGTCGGCGGTTTCCGCCGGCGCGCCTACCCGGGTCCGGCGCCGGTACACGCCCGCGGGGCGCTCAGCCGTGCTGTTCGAGCCGCAGCCGTACTGCCAGCAGGGGCCCTTGTTCCTCGCGGCCCTCCTCGTGCGTCCGGCAGAACCCGGCGAGGGCGCTCAGCACCCGCTCGACGTCCCCGGGGCCGCCCAGCAGGTCCGCGGCGAGTGGGCCGGCCAGGGCCGCCGGTGGCCCCGGCCGGCCCGCCGCGTGGGCGTCGAAGGCCTGGGAGAGGCGCACCGACGGGCTCGGTGCGGGGCCGGCGGTGGCACCCTCGGGCTCGGGCACGGCCACCACCCGGACGCCCTCAGAGGTCACGGTGGCGGGATCCTCCCAGACGTTGCCGATCCGGGTCCGGCCGCGCCCGGTGTGGGTCGGGAAGGCGGCCTCCAGCGCGTCGAGCACCGCTTCCGCCGACTCCTGCGGGCCCGCGCCGAGCCGCACCAGCACGTGCCCGGCCGCCAGGGGCAGACCCATCGCGGCCACCTCCTCGGCATCGGCGACGCACCCGCTGACCGGCGTCCTCCCCTTCCGTTCTACGACCGGTCCGCGCGGGGACGCACCCCGGGCCCACCGGCCGGCAGGGTCCCACACCGCCCGGATGCCGATGTCCGTCGGATTCGGCCGCTGTTCAGCGGGGCGTGGCCCGGCCGATGATCTCCGACCAATCCCGGTACCTACCGTCAGGGCACACACCACTACCGGGAGCGAACATGCACGACATCCAGGCGACCGAGCGCGAGTGCGGCTGCCCGCGGACCGCGGACCTCGACGGGGAGGGGCCGGCCGCGGCCAGTCGGCGCCGGTTCCTGCGCGGGGCCGGTCTGCTGGGCGCCGGGGTCGGCACTGCCGGGCTCGGTCTGCTCGGTCCGGTGCCCGCGCAGGCGGCCGGGCCCGAGGCGGCGGGTGGGGCCGGCCCGGCCGCGAAGAAGGCGAAGAAGGGCAAGGGGAACGGGCGTTGGCAGCCCGACCCGGACGCCCGGCAGTTCACCGTCGTGGTCATGCCGGACACCCAGTACCTGTTCGACCAGGACCGGATCCACCCGGCGCCGCTGGAGGCCTCGGTCCGCTACGTGCTGGACGGCGGGGTCAACCGGGAGGACGGGACGGACGACAACATCGTCTTCCTGGCCCACCTCGGCGACGTCACCGAGAACGGACTGGCCGTGGAGTACGCCGCCGTCGGCAAGGTGTTCGGCCTGCTGGACGACGCGGGCGCGGCCTACGGGGTGCTCGCCGGCAACCACGACGTCCGCTCCTCGACCGACGACCAGCGCGGCAGCACCCCGTACCTGGAGACCTTCGGCAAGGCCAGGGCCGCCCGCACCGCCGGGTACCGCAGCTCCAGCCCGGACGGCTACAACACCTGCCACGTGTTCCGGGCGGCGGGCCGCGACTGGATGGTGCTCTCGCTGGACTGGCGGCTCTCCGAGGCCGGCTTCGCTTGGGCGAACGCGGTGATCGCCGCCGACCCCGGGCTCCCGGTGATCCTGACCACCCACGACCTGGCGCACGCCGACGACAGCGGCCGCGCCGAGCTGTCCGACTACGGGAAGCAGCTCTGGGAGCGGCTGATCAGCGGCAACGACCAGATCTTCCTGACCGTCAACGGGCACTACTGGCCGCCCGGGCGCACCGTGCTGAAGAACAGGGCCGGCCACGACGTGCACGTCCACATCACCAACTACCAGGACCGCTACTACGGTGGCGCGGCGATGGTCCGGGCATACCGCTTCGACCTCGACCGCAACACCGTCGACGTGTCGACCTTCTCGCCGTGGATCCAGCAGATCGCGGCCGAGGAGCGCAACGTGCTGGCGGCCCAGGAGGCCGAACTGACCTCGGACGTCGACCGCTTCTCGCTCGCGATCGACTTCGACCGCCGCTTCGCCGGCTTCGCGCCCGTCCCGCAGCGCCCGGCGCGCCGGGGGAGCGACCTGCTGGTGCGCGACACGGTGGTCTACTGGCGGTTCGACAACGGCGGCGGGGACGGTACGTCCGTCTCCCCGCAGCAGGTCGTCAAGGACCTGAGCGGGCAGGGCAACGACCTGCTCTGGCAGAGCGCCCCCGGCACGCCCGACGGCGCGCTCAGCTGGTCCACCGAGCACCACCCGGACCAGCCGGGGCACGGCAGCCTGCTGTTCAAGGGCACCCGCTCGCCGGTCCGCGGCGGCTACCTCCAGACCGTGCCCACCGCGCCCGTGAACCGGGAGACCTTCGAGCGCGGGTTCACCGTCGAGGCCTTCTTCAAGCTGCCCGCCGACTGGGACTCCGCGCAGAGCCGCTGGTCCGCCCTGCTCAGCCGGTGGGGGATGAGTGCCGAGGCGGGCAGGAGCGGGCCCGGTACGGACGCGGAGGAGCCGATCGTGACGCTCAGCGTCTCCGACGGGCCGGCCCTCCAGTGGTGCGTCTACCCGCTCAACCAGACCGGGGCGTCCACCTGTTGGGGCCACCAGCTGCCGCTGGACCGGTGGTGGCACGTCGCGGTGGTCAACGACGGGAAGCTCAGCCGGATGTACGTCGAGGGCTGCGAGGTGGTGCGCAACCCGGCGACGCCCGCGGTCGGGCTGGCCACGCTGGGGCGGCCGTGGATGCTGGGCGGCTATGCGTACGCGGGGGTGCTGGACAAGGTCTTCCACGGGTACATCGGGGACGTCCGGATCGTGAAGCGGGCGCTGCGGGTGGGTGAGTTCATGACTGCCTGACCGCCCCCTCCGAAGCACGGACACCGTCGGGCCCCGGTGCGGGCCCGGCGGTGTCGTCGTCCGGAACGGCGAGCCGGCGCCGGGCGTGACGGCCGCGCCGGAGCCGTCAGCCGCGCAAGGTGGCCTCGACCCCGGCGAGCACCGCCGCCAGGCCCTGTTCGAAGCCCTCGTCGAAGTCCCGGAACATCACCCGGCCCGACTCGGCGGCCAGCGGGTGGGCGGCCAGGCGCTCGGCGCGGGCCTCCACGTCGTAGCCCCCGGTGCCGTCGAAGGGGTTGGGACCCATGGCCTGCTCCTCGATGACGTAACCGATGGTGTAGCTGTACGCGGTCAGCCAGGCCCGGGCGGCGGCCGCCGGGGTGAAGCCGGACTCGACCAGCAGGCGCAGCGAGGCGTCCAGACCGGCCGCGTAGCCGGTGTCGGTGAACCGGGTGCCGCTGTAGACCTTCGCGCCGTCGCGGTAGCGCAGCAGTTCGGCGCGCAGGGTGCGCATGGTCCTCAGGTAGGTCTCCCGCCAGTCGCCCGGGGCCGGGTCGCCGTCGGCCCCGGCGGCCGTGCCCGCCGCCCGGGCCGTCATACGGCGCATCATCTCGGTCGCCATCTCGTCCAGCAGCGCCTGCTTGTCCTTGAAGTGCCAGTACAGCGCGGGTGCCTTGACGTCGAGCCGGGCGGCGATGGCGCGCAGCGTCAGGCCGTCGAGGCCGGCCTCGTTCAGCAGGTCCAGCGCGGCGTCGACGACCTGGCCGCGGTCGAGTTTGGGGGTTCTCTGCGGGGTCACGGTTGACAGTTTAACGCCGTTAAGTGCATGCTGTCGGCACGAGCTACTTAACAACGTTAAGGAGGTTGCCGTGGCTCCTAGCGGCATGCACGCGGACGTCCTGATCATCGGCGCCGGGCCCACCGGACTCGCCCTCGCGCTGGACCTCGCCCGGCACGGCGCCGCCGCGCTGGTGGTCGAGCGCGGCGCGGAACTCTTCCCCGGCTCGCGCGGCAAGGGCCTCCAGCCGCGCACGCTGGAGGTGTTCCACGACTTCGGCGTGCTCGACCGGGTCCGTGCGGTGGCGGGGCACTATCCGCCCAACCTGATCTGGCGGGACGGCGAACCGCAGGGCGAGCACCGGATGTACGACCCGGCCGAGCCCTCCGAGGCCGAGCCCTACACCGAGGTGCTGATGCTGCCCCAGTGGCGCACCCAGCAGGTGCTGTACGGGCGGCTGCGCGAGCTGGGCGGCGAGGTCGCGTTCGGGCGGGAGCTGGTCGGCCTGACGCAGGACGAGGAGGGCGTGACCGCCGAGTTCGCCACCGGCGGCCCGGTCCGGGCGCGCTACGTCGTCGCGGCGGACGGCGGGCGTTCGACGGTGCGGCGCCTGCTCGGCATCGGGATGACCGGGGAGACCGTCGACCCGGACCCGATGCTGGTCGCGGACGTCCGGGTCGACGGACTGGACCGCGAGCACTGGCACGTGTTCCGGTCCGAGGAGGGACTGCTGGCGATCTGCCCGCTCGGCGGCACCGAGGACTTCCAGCTGGTGGCCCAGTTCCGGCAGGGGGCGGCCGTCGACCTCACCGTCGAGGGGCTGCGCAGGGTGGTCGCGGCCCGCTCCCACCTGGCCGCCGAGCAGGTCACCGAACTGCGCTGGATCTCCGAGTTCCGCCCGCGCGCGGCGCTCGCGGACCGCTTCCGCGCCGGCCGGGTGTTCCTCGCGGGCGACGCCGCGCACGTCCACTCGCCGGCCGGTGGGCAGGGTCTGAACACCAGCGTCCAGGACGCCTACAACCTGGGCTGGAAGCTGGCCGCGGTGCTGGCCGGGCGGGCGGACGAGGCGCTGCTCGACAGCTACGAGGAGGAGCGGCGGGCCAACGCGGCGGCGATGCTGGAGCTGTCCACCCGCGTCCACCGCGGCGAGGAGCGCCGCGGCCGGGCGACCCGGCAACTCGGCCTCGGCTACCGGGAGTCCACGCTCTCGGTGGAGACCCGCCCGGGCCTCCCGGCGGACGCCCTGCGGGCCGGTGACCGCGCCCCGGACGGCCGCCGGGGCGGCACCCGGCTGTTCGACGCCTTCCGCGGCCCGCACTGGACGCTGCTCACCGTCGGCACGGACGCCGCGCTGCCCGCCGTCACCACTCCGGTGGTCCGCATCCCGGCGTACGAGGTGTACGGCACCGGGGTGTTCCTGGTCCGGCCGGACGGCTACCTCGGCTGGGCCGGTGCGACGGCCGACGGCCTCGCGGCCTATGCGGGCCGGCAGGGGCTGCTCGCCCCCTGATCGGCGTCCGACCGGTGTCGGCCACCAGGGCGGCCGGTCGCGGGGCCGCCGGTCGGTCCGGCGGGGCGGTCCTCCTGTGCGCGGGTCTCGGCGGTGGTCTTCAGGTCGTGCAGCCAGCCTTCGAGACCCTGGCGGAGGACGGCGGTGGCGGCCGGGACGTTCGCGTCGACCTGGGGGCCGGTGTGGGTCTCCTCGGTGCGCACCAGGACGCCGCCGGGCACCTCGGTGAAGTTCCACACGTGGACGCCGTCGATCCGCAGCCCGGTCGCGACCGCCGGGCCGGTCCAGCGGACGCAGGAGCCGGGCCGCAGCTGCCGGACGGTGGAGGTGATCTCCAGGCTGGCGTCGGCGGACGCGGGGTTCGGGGGCAGCGGGGTGGTCCAGCGGAACGCCGAACCCGGGTGCAGCGGGCCGCTGTCTAGGCGCTCGGCGCTCTGCACCGGGGCCTGCCAGTCGGGCCAGCGCTCCACGTCGCTCTGGAGCCGCCAGACGGTGCGCAGCGGTGCGTGGATCACGGTCTCGGTCCGGTAGCGGACGCGGGCGTCGGGGTCGACGCCCGCCCCGTGGCAGGTGAGCGAGGAGCCGGGGCGGTGGGCGGTGGCGGCGCCGGCGGGCGCCGCGGCGGCGCCGAGCAGGCCGAGGGTGAGCGGGACGGTCAGGAGGGCGGTGCGGATGCCGGTGCTGCGGGTGGCGGACATGGAACTCCCCATTCACTGGTCGGCCGTCGGGACGGCGCCGCGAGCTAGATGCTCACGCCTTCGTGAGAAGTTGTAACTCCGCAGGAGCTGAGAGGTCAACAGGTTTCGTGATAGCTTCTAACGGAAGCGTGAATATGTAGTCGGGTGACTCGGAGAGCGGCAGGCCATGGCGAGGACGGATGCGGGCACCCCGCGCGAGCGCTACCGATCCCAGGTGCGCGAGGAGATCAAGGCGCACGCCTGGGAGCAGATCGCCACGGCCGGCGCCTCGGCGCTCTCCGTCAACGCGATCGCCAAGCGGATGGGCATGAGCGGCCCCGCGCTCTACCGCTACTTCGCCGGCCGCGACGAGCTGATCACCGCACTCGTACGGGACGCGTACCGCAGCCTCGCCGACACCCTCGGCGCGGCCGCCGCCGAGGGCGCCGACCTGCCCGGGCTCGCCCACGCCCTGCGCGGCTGGGCCCTGGCCGACCCCCAGAGGTACTTCCTGATCTACGGCACCCCCGTGCCCGGCTACCACGCGCCCGAGGACACCACGGCCGTCGCCGACGAGGTCATGCGGACGCTGGTCGACGCCTGCGCGGCGCTCGCTCCGGCCGGACCGGACGCCGGGGAGGCGCCGTTCGCCACCCACCTGGTGGGCCACCGGGACTGGGCCGGCGAGCAGCCGGCCCCGCCCGAGGTGCTCCACCGCTTCCTGGTCTTCTGGACCCGCCTGCACGGCGTGCTGTCACTGGAGCTCGCCGGGCACTTCACCGGCATGGGCTTCCGGCCCGAGCTGCTCTTCGAAGCCGAGCTGGACAGCCTGCTCGCGCCGCGGTTCTGACCGGCGCCGCGGTGCCGGCCCGGCCGCTCACCGGCACCGGGCGGCGGCCTCAGCCCTGCCCGGGGTGCGGCTGCGGGAGCGGCGCCGGGCCGGGGTCCGGGAACGGCTCCGGCGGCGGGACCGGCGGGATCGGCGGGGGCGCCGGGTCGGGCTCGCCCGGCCATGGCCCGGGGTCGGGATGGGGGGTCGGCCGGGTGTCCGGGTCCGGGGGCATCGGGACGGTCATCGAGGCACCTCCTCGGGCGGAGCGCGCCGCTCAGTAGCCGAGCGCGCTGGCCAGCCGGCGCTTGTTCATCTTCGAACGGCCCTTGATGCCGCGCTGCTTGGCCTCGTTGTACAACTGGTCGTAGGTCGGGCCCTGGGAGCCCTGGTGCGAGCGCTGACCGCCGCGCCGACCGGAGGACATGTCATGGGTCGAGCTCCGACTGGCGGTCCTCGACTCGCCGTGCCGGGCGCGCTCCTTGTTCACCGTCCGGGCCGCGATCTCCTTGGCCCGCTTCTCGCTCTCGCCCCGGTCGAGCGCGCTCTCCTTGATGTGCTCGTACTGGCGCTCCCGCTTGGGACTCGATCCGCGGGGCATGACCGACGCCTCCCTTCCTGTGCGGGGTCGTTGCGTAGGCGCGTCTACCCGCAGGCGCCGCCGCGAATCCGGCGGTCGGGCCCTCGTGCGGCCTGCCCCTGGGTCCGGTGGCCGGCCGTCCCTTCGCCCCCGAGGTCGGCACGCGCGGGGCGATGGGGCGTGTACTGCCGGTCGTGCTCCGGTTCGGACGGGTGTGCCCGGTGTGACGCGTTCGCCACAGCATCACTCCGGGTAATTGACCGGCTGCACGATGGTGGCGGAGGGGGTGGGGTCAGGGAGTCGCGATGACGGAACACGAGCAGCTCGGCGCGCAGGCCGGCCCGGAAGGACGCCCCACCAGGCCCGAACGGGTGCCGCCCCAGGCCCCCGGGCCCGGAAGGCGACGGGCGGGTGCCCGGCCCGGAACGACCGGCGACGACACCGCGGCCCCCTGGCCCGACGCGATGCTGTCGCTGCTGCGCACCCCGACGGCCGACCGCAAGCCCGCGCCGGAGGGGGTAGGAGCAGAGCGGTCGGAGGGCGTCGAGCCGGCGCAGGTGCTGGACCTCGCGCTGCTGGTCGGCGAGCTGCTGCTGGCCAGCGGTGAGGCGGCCGAGGACGTCGAGGCCGCCATGCTCGCCGTCGCGCGCGCCTACCGGGTCCACCCCTGCGACCCGCAGGTCACCTTCACCCGGGTGGCGATCTCGTACCAGCCGGGCCCGTCGGAGCCCTCTCTGACGGCCGAGTGCTCGGTCCGCCGCCCGGCCGTCGACTACGCGCGGCTGGCCGCCGTGTTCCGGCTGGTCACCGAGATCACCGTGCGCGGGATGGCCGTCCCCGAGGCGCACGGCCGCCTGGTGGCGGCTCGCCGGCGCAGCCGCCCCTACTCCGGCCGGCTGTTCGTGCTCTCCTGCGGGGGGATGGCCGGGGCCGCCACGCTGCTGATCGGCGGCCGGGCCGACGCCAGGGCCTGGCTGGTGTTCGCCAGCGCCCTCGTCGCCGCGCTGCTGGGCGAGCGGTTCTCGGCCCTGGTGGCGCGCCACGACCTCCCGGCGTTCTACCAGTTCGTGGTGGCGGCGGTGCCCGCCGCCGTGATCGGCATCCTGCTGTCGTTCAACGGGCTGCACCTGCGCGGATCGGTGGTGATCACCGGAGGGCTGTACGCGGTGCTGCCGGGGTGGCCCATGGTGGCGGCGGCCCAGGACGGCCTGGCGGGCTTCTACCTCACCGCCGCCGCCCGGTTGCTCGAAGCGCTGTACCTGATGGCCGGCGTGGTGATCGGGGTGATGACGGTGCTCTACGTCGGCGTCAACAACGGCGCCGACCTCGCCGCCCAGGACGTCCCGCCCGGGGCGGTGAACCCGCCGCTGCAACTCGCCGCCGCGGTGCTGCTCACCCTGGCGTTCGCGGTGCTGCTGAACACCGAGCCGTCCACGCTGCCGGCGGTCCTGGTGAACAGCGCGGCCGGCTGGGCCACGTACGGGGTGCTGGTGAACGCGGGCGGCGAGCCGATCCTGGCCACCGGCCTGGCGGCCGGGCTGGTGGGGCTGTCCGGTCAGCTCATGGCGCGCTGCCGGGGCAGTTCGGCGCTGCCGCACATCACCGCCGCGCTGGGGCCGCTGCTGCCCGGCTCGGTGCTGTACTTCGGGATGCTCGCGTTCGTCCGGGGCGAGCCCGAGGTCGGGCTGAGCGGCATCGGGCGGGCCGGCGCGATGGCGATGGCCCTGGCCATCGGTGTCAATCTGGGCCGCGAGCTGGCCCGGCTCTTCCTGCCCGCGCCCCGGGTGGCCGCGCCGCCACGCCGCCGGGGCGGACGCCACCGGCGCTGACGGGGGAGCGACGGACCGGTTTGCCCGGGCGGTAGCGCGGTACACGCGTGGGTTGTGGAGAACGGGCCGGGCAACACCGGCCCCGCTTCCCGGGGACGGCCCGACCGGTTCGAGCCGACGAGGCCGCCCCCGCCGCCAGCCATCCGTCAACCCCGGGAGACCATCGTGATCATCCTCGGTGTCATCCTGCTCATCGTCGGCTTCGTCACCAGCATCTCGATCCTCTGGACCATCGGCATCGTGCTGGTCGTCATCGGTCTGGTCCTGTGGGTCGCCGGAGCGCTCGGACACGCCGTCGGCGGTCGCCGCCACTACTACTGACGCGGCCTGACCCGCGCTCAGCGCCGAACGCCCGACACACCCCGATGCACCTGACACGTCCGGCCCGCCCGGCTCAGGGGCGGTCCTCGTGCAGTCCGCACAGCCAGGCCAGTGCCCGGTGGACGCCGAGCACGTAGCTGTGGTCCTCCCCCCGGGCACGGACCCGGTGGAGGCGGACGGCGGCGGCCTGGCACTCGGCCAACAGCTGCGCGTGGCCCGGTCCGGTGGCGCCGGACGTGGCGGCAGCCGTCGCGGCGGCGGTGACCGGGGCCGCGATCTGGGCGCCGGCGGCCCATCGGTAGGCGCCGAGCACGCCGTGCTCGAAGCCGGTCCAGGGCCGGGGGCGCCGGTTGACCCTGTCGATCGCGGCGAACACCTCGTCCAGCGGGCGCACTCCCACGGCCGGGACCGTCTCGTCACTGGTCATGTCCGCAACCTACGTCCGCCCGGCACCGCCCGCCCCCGGGG